>JAAYHJ010000050.1 GCA_012735465.1 Clostridiaceae bacterium | reverse complement strand
TTCAATGGTCCAATTGTCCTTGATGATTCCAAAGCAATACAAATGCAATTAATTTATAATAAATTTAAAAAGATTGTTTAATACCTCTTCAAATTGGTATATATGTAACAATAAGAACAACCACCGTAAATGGAGGAGGGTAAGTAATGGCATTTCAATGGAAAGAACGCTATAAACTGGGTATACCGGAAATAGATGCGCAACATAAAAAGTTATTTGAAATCGGGAATCGCGCCTATGATATTGCAATGTCAGAGGATCGTTTTGATCTGTATGATGACATTATGGCCATCATAGATGAACTTCTCGATTATACCAGGTATCATTTTGAATATGAAGAAAAGCTCATGGAAAAGTATTCATATTCAAACATAAACAATCAAATAATTGAACATAATTTTTATATTAACAAAATCAGCAGCATATCCCCCAATGAAATAGACGACAACCAGCAAAAAACCATATTGGAGATACTTGACTTTTTATCCCAGTGGATCAGCACCCATATATTGTTTTCCGACCGGAGATATGCTGATGAATTCAGGGAAAAAGGCATATTTTTAGGCTAAATTAGTTCATATTATTTAATTGCTTTAATATAAGTGGTAACAGGAACATTTTCCGGCACCTGTCACCACAATTTTAATTTTTAATTAATATATTTATCAATATATTTTGCATTATAGGTCATCATCTTTCTTATAATTTGTACAGGATCATCATCAATGATAAGCCTGTTCCTATGTTCTTCCTTAAGAAAACCTTCACTTGTCATATGGTCTAAAAATCCAATAAATTTATCAAAATAACCATTAACATTGATTAACCCCACCGGCTTAGAATGATAACCGAGCTGTTGCCATGTAAAGGCTTCGGTAAGCTCTTCAATTGTCCCAATACCGCCCGGTAATGCAATAAAGGCATCGGACATTTCGTACATCATGGCTTTTCTTTCATGCATACCTTCAACTATATGAAGTCCTGTAAGTTCAATATGCTCAACCATATCGTATATTTTTTTAGGAATTATTCCTATTACCCGGCCCTTATTCTTTAGAACTGAGCGTGCGATTTCCCCCATCAAGCCAACATTGCTCGCTCCATATATTAATTCAATTCCGTATTCAGCAATTACACTGCCCAGCTCCTTAGCCTTTTCCCTATATTCTACATTTTTACCATAACTTGACCCACAAAAAACACAAATTCTCTTTATAAGTTCTGGCACCAACTCTTCCTCCATTCAAAATTATTTTATTGTTAAGTTTAAATTATATCAAACCGTTAAATAATTGCATAGTAGCTTGCCTGGCACCTGTTAAATTTAATTAGCTTTTTCTCGCTGATGATATGCCAAATAAACTGCCCCCTATTCCTAAAATTGCACTCAGGCAGGTAATTACAAGAATCATAAACTCAATTAGATGTTCACGAGGCGGTAGCGGAATAAAAGGCAGCGGAGTGGCTACAAGGGAATAAAAGCCGTTTATGGAAAATACCGTCAGGATTGCGGTCAGTAATCCCCCGGCCAGGGTTAGTATAAGGCCTTCCAGCATGAACGGAAACCCAATAAACGGCTCGGGTGCACCCAAGAGCCGGAGGGTGTTTATCTGTTCCCTGTTGTTATATATGCCCTGCCTTATGATATGGGAAACGGTAATAAATGTAGAAACAGCCACCGCAGCTGCAATCAGGCTACCTAAAATGCCAAGTATCCCTGAAATATTTTTAATTCGTTCCAATATCTCACGGTTGTCCCTTATATATTGAACACCTTCCAGGTGCTCAAGCTTATTAAAAACAGAATCCATATATGCAAGATCAATCTTAGCCTCAATGAAAGGACTAAAAGGGTTTTCATCAAACAGTTTAAGTATATCGGCTTCCTTACCCAGTACATCCTCCATCCTTCTATAGGCTTCCTCTTCATCAACTATCCATGTGTCAAGCACTCCATCCAAACCCTTTATTCTCTCAAGTAACTCCTCAACCTTATCATCAGACATTTTATCATCATAATGAATCTGAATTTCTGCGTCTTTTTGAATGATCTCCATCATCCGGTTGCTGATTTTCAAGCCTGTGATAACCATTGAAAAAATAAAAAATATCAGACCTATGCTGATTACTGTCAATACATTTGACATCAGGTTTGACTGAATAATTTTTTTTGATTCAGCAAAAAAATAGCCCATGTTATAAATAATTTTTCTCATAATGCTCACCCCAGCCTTTCACAGCAAATGTTTCCCCTATACATGCGTATAAGCATACTGTTTTTTTTGCCTTCAATAAAGTGGGTTGCATGGGTAGTAATAAGAACCGTTGTTTCTTTTTCTTTTGCTTCGGTCAGAAGGTTTAATATATTTATAGCATTTTCCCTATCCAAATTTCCTGTAGGTTCATCTGCCAGGATCAGTACGGGCTTTCTTGCTATTGCACGGGCTATGGCTACTCTCTGGCACTGCCCCCAGGACAGGTTTTCCACCGGTGAAAACGCCTTATGCTCCAGCCCTACCTTGACAAGAGCTTCATAGGCCCTTTGTTTTGCCTTACCGGGGGTAAAATCAAGGAAGCGCAGGCCTAACATTACATTTTCCATGGCCGTTCTTCCCCTGATCAGTTTAAATTCCTGAAAAACCGGCCCTATCACCTGCCTTAGTTTCCTGATCCCCGACTCCTGGCCTTCAGCAATAGCCTGTCCCAGCACTTTTAAACTGCCCTCCGTGGGATACTCCATTCCCATTAAAAGTTTTAATAAACTGGTTTTGCCGGACCCGCTGGGACCGGTTATATATACCACCTCACCGGATGCAATCTGCAGGTCGATTCCTTTTAAAGCCGTAGTTCCGTCCGGATACGTCAGGCCCACTCCTATTGCTTCAATCATTTGCAGCGCCCCCTTTGTTATCATTTCTGAATATAGCCGGCTTAATAATAAATTCCAATTCATCTTCAAGTATCCTTAAAGAATCCAAGGAATAATTTCCTAGAAATGGCTTAAAGTCCAGTGTAGGATATCCTTCCAGGAATAATTCTTTTACAGCTGAAGCTCCCAAGGGTATCCCGTAAAAGCTTCCTTCTTCCGCCTCAAACTGCAAAATATGCCCATTCTGGATTGTAAATGTTCCTGTTAAAACAAATTTCTTATCCGGGATTTCTATATCAACTTTTCCAGGGTAAAAGTTAAAAACCATTCCGGAGAGGCGGGGATTTTGCGTAGCAGCATCATTAAAAACCTTTTCGGCTATTGAACCCTTAATTTCAAATAAAGAAAAAGACATTTTAATCGCATCAAGCGGAATTTTTTCTTCTTCCATCATGCTGGAAAACTCCTTGGCAATATTTGAGAACAAAATCCTGAGCGTATTCCACTCCTGCCGCAATTCATCCAGGTAATTCTCATAATATGCCCTTTGGTCCTTAAGAGAAGCCAGGTATTTCTCATTCTTTTCTTTTAACTGCCTTTTTTGCGCCAGCATTTCTTCTACTTTTTTATGGTTTTCCTCCAGCAAATTTAATTTTTCTCCCAGAGCCTCTTTTTCTGCCAATAACTTGTCCCTGCTTTCCGCTATGGATTCCAAGAGTCTTTTTGTATTGCGGGTAAGATCCAACAATATATTTATCCTGTCAAGAAATTCTTTCAAATTATCCGAGTCGAGCAAGATTTCCATGTATGAAATCGCTCCACCCCTTTGATAGCTCCTGAGTACCTGCTTTAAGATATCTTTTTTTTCCTCATAATTCTTTTCTTCATCTTTAATTACAAATTCAAGTTCTTTTATTTCTACTTTAATTGCTTCTTCTTCCTCCTCAAGAGCTTTCTGATTTCTTTCCAGTTCTTCTATTTCCTTTTCCATGGCAAAGAGGTTTTGGAGTATGTTTTTTTCTTCCTCGGAAATATCCGCCAGTTTTTGTTCGGTTTCTGAAAAGGTATCCACTGTAGCAGAAGTGATATTAATATTAAATGAAAAAAACAGTAAACAGGTGGCTACCAGCAAACTACAAATGGGGAAAAACTTTGTTTTGTTCAACTTAACCATAAAACCGCTCCTTGCAATAATTAATCTACATAAATTAATTCTACCAAATCCTCAGCAATAAAAGAAGTACTCATTTCAGTTATTTTAAATATTTTAAATATATTGTAAAAAACATGGCTAATATTATAAAATAAAAATAAAAAAGGAGATGTTTATTCAAAATGAAAAAAACAGTTATTATTATCCTGGCCATGATGATTATATTTGCCGGTTTTCCCTTTGAACAAGGCTGCGCCCAGGAAACAAGCGAAATAAAAGTCATAGTGGACGGTTTACCTTTGGAAAGCGATCAACCTCCAATCCTGGTAAACAGCCGCGTAATGGTTCCCTTCCGTTCCATCTTAAATGCATTATATGCCGATGTTGACTGGATTGGTGAAACACAAACCGTTGTGGCAACAAAGCGTTTCCAGACGATAACCCTTTCAATAGGCAGTAATGAAATGTATGTTAATGGCGAAGCAAAACCCCTGGATTCACCTGCCATCCTTGTAAACAGCAGAACCCTGGTCCCTGTAAGAGCAATCAGCGAAGGATTTGGAGCAGAAGTTACCTGGGACGGTGAAACCAAAACGGTTTATATTAAAAGCGCACAAAAAGAACATTATATTTCAGACCATTACATAACAGAAAAAATAAAATCTGACGATGGTCAACATGAATTATTAAAGGTAAGTGTTTCATATCCTCAAATAAGAAACGATAAGAATAATCCTTATATTGACCAGTTAAATGAAACCTTAAAATCAGATGCACAAAAAAGATTTGAAAGTTTAAAAGAAGAATATATTCCAAGTATAAAGGAATTTTATAACGATGTGCTTTTAAAAGAGCCGGAAATGCTGGCTTACCACCTGCCTTATGAAGTCACGCAAAAATTTGATATAACTTACGACCGTAATGATATCCTTTCCATAGTAAATATGCTTACATGGTGGACCGGCGGAGCTCATCCAAATTCAACCCAGTCTTCGGTTACTTATGATTTGAAAAACGGCAAAGAACTTGCGCTTACTGATATTTTTGATAAGCCCCAGGATGAAATAAAAGCTATGGTTATTGAGGCATTTACAAAGGATATAGACGAAAGACCGGAATATTATTTTGAAGACGCAAAGGATACGGTCGCAAAAGAAATTGAAAATGCAGGCTTTTACTTGGAGGAAGACGGCATTGCATTTTACTTTAATCCTTATGACATAGCTCCCTATGTTGCAGGATATCCCACCGTTAAATTGAACTTTGACAGTAAATACGGATTCTTTGACAGATTCTTAGACAACCAGAATAAATAAGTAATATATGAAATCCCTCCTAACTTGCATGTCAATCATTAGTTAGGAGGGATTTATTCCTTATATGGTACTTTTATAGAATTTAATGCCCTTTTGCGATAAATTCTCTTGCCAAACCATCTTTAATATATCCAATTCTTCCCCATAATCGGTCTTTGATTCATCCTCATCATATTTAAGATACTCAAGTACCTCAATGGAAAAAGCTGACTCCCCTTGTTCCTTCCATTCTTTTTGAAGCTCTTTATTTGGATGGCTGCCAAGGTTTAATTTGAATCTTGTACTGTTCATGGCGCCTTTTAAATTTTGAGTCCCTTCTATGTGGCATTTATTACCTAAATTAGATTTAACTATAAACACTCCCATGTCGGGCTTCATACTCTTATACATTCCCTTTAGCTGTTTTCTTCTATCCATAGTCAATATCCCATTTCCTTTAATATCCTTGACAAAGTCTTAAGACGTTCCCCTATAATTTCCCCGTCATTACTAAGAATCTGGTTAAATAGTTTAATATCTTCGTCTATTTTTTCATTATCGGTGCATACGGATACCGTCATAGCATCGCCCTGCAGCCCTACCCTGTCTATAACCGGATTATTTACATCATACAATTTTTCATACCTATAAGCCTCTCGAAAATACAATTGTGCTCTGCATATTAGAATTGCCAAATCCAGCACCCTGTGAATAGGCAATTCTTCCGACTGTCTGGACCATTTTTCACCGGTATGCCTCCATACTTTAGCCGATATATCTACCTTGCCCCGGTCATTCCACTGTGCTAATCCCAATGAAAGTCCCTTGGCATCTGAGTTATAAGCATATCTGCCGTCAACATTTTCATAGTTTTCGGATACTATAACCGGTTTGTGTTTCAATGTAGTAGGAATTTTCAATTTTATCATCCCCTTATCAATACAACATCTTATATTACTAATTTACTAAATTACTAATTTACTAGATATTTTAATTATAATTAACTTTATTTACTTTGTCAATATCTTATTGCTTTTTTACAAAAATATTGGCACTTCCCTTTATCTTTTGGATAAGGGAAGTGCCATAATCACAAAAAAATATACCCGTCTCGATATTTAGTTATATCCCATCCACGACAGCGCCCAGCACCTTACCAATGCTGTCATTAATAATTAAATTGATCTTTCCGTCAAAAGCCACATCCGACTTATTAATAAGCACCAGTTTATTGCCCCTGTAATAGTGAATCAACCCTGCTGCAGGATAAACCACCAGTGATGTACCACCGACAATCAATACATCGGCATTGTTAATATAGTAAAGTGCCCTTCCCAAAACATTGTTGTCCAGCGGTTCTTCATAAAGAACCACATCCGGTCTTACTATTCCGCCACAATCACTGCACCTGGGTACTGTCTCCGGACTGTTTAAAACATAATCCAGGCTATAGCTCTTTTTGCATTTAATGCAGTAATTACGATAGACCGAGCCATGGAGCTCCAGCACATTTTTGCTCCCCGCCTTTTGATGCAATCCATCTATGTTTTGGGTAATAACTGCCTTTAGTTTCCCCATTTTTTCCAGCTTCGCCAATGCCAGATGGGCTTTGTTAGGCTTTGCATCCTTGAAAATCATTTGTTTTTTATAAAAATCATAAAACTCTTCTGGATGCGTTTCAAAGAAACTGTGGCTTAACATAACTTCGGGCCTATACCCATAATTTTTTTGGGTTTGATATATGCCCTTTTCACTGCGGAAATCCGGTATATTGCTCTCGGTAGATACACCGGCACCGCCAAAAAAAACAATGTTTGAGCTTCCTGAGATGATTGACCTTAGTTTTTCAATATCATCCATAAAATGCACCTTCCTTATATTCTAAATCTATATCCTGCTCCCCATACGGTTTCAATGTACTGATACTTTTCAGGGTCCGGTTCTATTTTTTCTCTTATTCTTGCCACATGAACGGTTACCGTTGATACATCGGACAATGCATCATACCCCCAAATCTTTTCATAAAGGGTCTCCTTGCTGAAAACCTTGTTTGGGTTTTCCACCAAAAACAAAAGCAAATCAAATTCTTTCTGCGGCAGAAAAACCTCGTTGCCGGATACAAATACCCTGCGGCCTTGCTTATCTATGGATAATGCTCCTACGGTTATGTAATCATTTTTTGTCCTTTTATTAAACCTTTCATAGGTTTTTATATGACTGTTTACCCTGGCAACCAGTTCGCCCATACCAAAAGGCTTTGTTATATAATCATCCGCACCCAAGTTCAAACCTTTAATTTTATATGCTTCCTCGGATTTAGCCGATACAATCAAAACGGGTATTTGTTTTGTATCGGCTATTTCTTTTAATATTTCAAAACCGTCCTTTTCCGGGAGCATCAAGTCCAAAATAATGAGGTCGAAATCCTGATTTTGAATGAGGGAAAACCCTGTTTTCCCGTCAAAAGCACATACAACTTCATACCCGCTCATTTCCAGGAAATCCTTTTGCAGCTCTGATATGCTCCTGTCGTCTTCTATAATTAATATTCTTTTCACATTACCACTCCCAAAATTACTGAAAAGTTATTGAGATTTCTTCAATGATATAATAATGGATGCTCCTTGACCGGGTTTACTGACAGCCCAAATACGGCCTCCCATACCTTCAACTATTTGCTTGGCAATGGCAAGACCTAAGCCGCTGGACCCTTCGGCTTTTCTTGCTAAATCCGATCTGTAAAACCTTTCAAATATGTGTGGCAAATCTTCCTGCCTAATACCTTGTCCGTTATCCTTAAATTCCAATATAATCGCTGAATTTGTTTCCCTAATTTTTATTATAAGTTTACCAGTTTTATTATCAATATTTTTCTTTGCATTATCAACAATATTTTGTACGACGCGTTTAAACCTTTCACCGTCTATCATAACATATTTAGTCCCTGAAAGCTCGCTTTCAACAAGTATCCGCTTCCCTTCCCTTTCAAACTGTATTAAATTATCCTGAACGCAATAATCCATATATTTAACAATATCAACCCTTTGAATATCAAAGGGGATCTGATTTAAGTCAAGCTTAGAATACAATAATAAATCTTCTATGATTGTATTTATCACTTTTGTCTTTTCAACGGCCTTTTTTAAGTACTCTTTCTTTTTTTCATCCGTATCGGCAATACCCTCCAAAACCCCGTCTATATACCCCCTTATAGCTGTTACTGGTGTTTTTAGGTCATGGGATATGCTTGAAATTAAAAACTTTCTGTCTTCATCAAATTTTTGCTGATAATATATGGAATCCTTAAGTTTTATGCGCAACTGCTCAATTGCCTTGCCAAGCTCCCTCACTTCTCCGTACCCGTCATCGGTAATTGCCGTGTCAAGCTCTCCCATTCTCAGTTTTTCTGTTTCCTTTTTAAAATTTATAATGGGGTTTATTATTTCTTTCATGTTTTGCTTCTGTACGATTGCATTGGCTATAATAAAGGTTATTAAAAACACAAAGATAACAAACCAAAAAAATGATTTGTCATAACCTTTTGGATTATTATCAGGAATAAGCTTTATAATCCTGTATTTATGATTATCCTGGGTTATAAAGCTTTCCTCTTTCAGATTGTATCTTGTATTTTTATAAAAAAACTCATTTTTCTTAATGCTGATATTCATCAGCATTTCTTTAACCTGTACATTGCTGAAATTCTTGGTCTGATAAACAACCTTGTCATCTTCAATAAAAACAATATCAACATCCGGTACATCATTGAAAATAGTATTATTGGTAATTAAATTATAAAAATACATATACATAAAACCAATACAACCGGTAATGACAATGGTCATCAGTAAAACCAAAATATTTTGCATTAAAAAACGATTCTTTAAGCTCATAAAATAATCATCCTACATATCCTTTTTATCGAACAGGTAATATCCTAAACCAAATAACATTATACTATAACCACTTAAGATTAAAAAACACCTTAGTATCTTGTAATAATTAATGTAGCTGCCCAAAAACAGCCTGTACCAATCAAAGGTTGATGTAAAAAAGAAACTTTTATAATAAGGGAAAATTATCTCCAACCCGTTAAACAAAATAAACACAAGTACCGAAAGCATGAAAGCACTTGTTGTTCCTCTAGTAATATTGCAAATTAGAATAACAACCAAAGAAAATACAAACAGAGGGAAAAACTCCAAAATATATGACAAAAAAATTTTAAACAAATTAAACGAAGTACCGTTTATAATAAACGAAAATATGGTGGACAAAATCATTATAAAAAGCAAGTTGGCCATGATAAAGCTGGCTGCGGCCAAAACCTTGGCTGAAAACACCTTGGCCCTTGATACCGGCCTTGTGAGGGTTAATCTTATGGTCTGCTCCGTAAATTCTCCGCTAAATATATCAATGCATACAAAGGCAGTAAACAAAGGAATTAATGTATAACTTAAAACTGAAAGGACCAAAAGAGAAAATTCAGAACTGCCTGTTGCCCTGATACCGACCATATTATTCAAGCAATATACGATTACTGCTGCACCCACCACAGCAAGTATGGAAAGAATGGACGCTGCCATAATCTTTTTTCTTTTTGATATTTTATATAACTCATTTATGTATGCTGCTTTAAACACCGACATTGGTATCCACCTCGCTTAAATAGTAATTTTCCAATGAAGAATAGTTTTTTAAGATATTATCCGTACTGTCCACATCCAGAAGCCTACCATTATATAAAATACCCACTTTATTGCAGGTTAGCTCAATATCATGTATCAGGTGACTGGAAATAAAAAAAGTGGTTTTATATTCCCTTGCCATTTTAAGTATCAAATTTCTCATTTCAACCATCCCCTCCACATCCAGCCCGTTTAACGGTTCGTCCAAAATTAATACCTGTGGGTTGGATAAAATTGCCATGGCTATACCTAATCTTTGTTTCATTCCAAGGGAAAAGTTTTTTGTTTTTTCATTTTTATATTTAAACAGTCCTACAAGCTCCAGACATTCATCAATTCTTGAGTTGTTTACTTCTTCATAAAACCTTCCGCAAACTTTCATGTTTTCAAAAGCAGTCATATAAGGATAAGGTATAACACTTTCTATGATGCATCCTACATTTTTCATTGCCTTTTCATATTCATTTAATACACTGTACCCATTTATTTTAACATCTCCTTTATCCGGTTTCATAAGCCCTACCATGATTTTCATTGCAGTGGTTTTCCCCGCACCATTTGGTCCCAAGAATCCAAATATATCACCGCGTTCAACTTCAAGATATATGTCCTGTATACCGCGATTATTTTTATATGTCTTTGTAAGGTTTTCAATTACAATTGTCTTGTCCAACACTAAGCCTCCTTTAACATTTGTTTTTACAATTATTATCTCAACATATTAGAAGGCGACCCCAGGTCGCCTTCACAGCACTGCCTGATAAAATATTCTTCTTATGATATAATATTTTTCTTATTCAAATATTCTTACAAAATTATTGTCAAAATCTTCATTATAGGAAAGATACGAATATCCATAACCATCTTCAGATATTTCAACATCAAACAATAAGTAAATATTTTGTTTTCCTTGCCTTTTTTGAATAAGCCCTGTTTTTTCTTCGCCGTTTTTATCATTATACTTAAATGCTGAGTAATAACTGGATTCACCGGCTTCAGCTATGAATTCAAAATCTACCGGAGATTCTTCATATGCTTCATTGTAAACTTCGTAATACCTTCCATATACTTTACCGTCCACAACAGAAGTAATCTCTAAGTATCTTTCTCCTACTTTTACGAAGGAATTATGCTCCAGCTTCACAATATCGTTTTTGTATTTCCCAACATATTTTTCGTCAAAAACATATTCTGAATCTTCATTGTATTCCACCTCTTGTCCTTCTAAATCAGGAGGTGTAACAGTGGTATTGTTGATATCTTTTATGTCAAATGAAAATTCTACAGTATAGGTATGAGTAATTCCGTTTTTATCATCAGCAGAAATACTTGCACTGCCAATAATACTTTCTAAGATGCCATCCGAATTTTCAATAGCCTTGCCGGATATACTTGTAACGTAAACATTTGACTTTGGATATGGAACGCCCATTCTCTTTGTTGTGTATTCATCAAATATGGAATGCTTAAATATGAAGGATGAAATAGCATTTATTAAAGAAGGAACCTGAGCATCGGACAGATTTCCTATATATACTTTTTTATTGTCTATTTCTTCAACTTCAATAACATCCTGCAGATTTCCTACAAATGCATCAGCAATTTTCTCAGCATCCATTACCCGTTCATCTTCAAAAGGATTTTCAAAAATCTTATCCTCGTTATTCATACCTTTGTTTTTCTTCTTATTCCAAACATAATACTTGCCCGTTTTAGAATCCTTCGAGATGTTTTGTTTTGTGTCAGCATAATAATAAGATTCAGTAATTTCTCCTTTTTCCATATTTGTTCCAATGGTTTCTTTTGCCTGGTTTACCATATCAAACTTGCAAACTTCTTCTGCTTCAGCATATATTTTATCATCAATTTTAAATGTTGCGGCAACATTAACACTGAAATTATCTACTTCTTCAGATAGTTTTTTCATCGTTGCTTTTACAGAATTTTTTAAGCTATAATAGCCTGACTCAATCATAACATCGGCAAAAGCTGATGTTATTAAAATCATCATACCGACTAAAAAAGCACCAATTGCTGTTGATCTTTTAGTCATCTTCATTTTAATTACCTCCTTAATAATATTATATTATTTGTACTTAACACACAAACGTTTATGCGTACAAATATATAATAGCTTATCAACCTTGAATATCTATAAATTAAATATTAACAATTTATTAACTTTTCGATTATAATATTAGGGACAGGTATCAATGCCTGTCCCTAATATTTAAAATTCCCTTCCGTTGTATAGTTTTACCGAAACCCCATAGGATACCGCCAGCAGTATCACTGACACAGATATAATAATTACCGCTATCGACTGAGGAGATAGTTTATTCAAATTATTTTCTATAATGCTTACCCACTCTTTTTGCCTGCTATCCGAAATAAAACCGACCAGCGTACTTCCACCAAAGAAAAAAGTAAAGAAAAGTATAAAATTTACCATTTTAGATTTCATATATCCAAACTTAAAAAATATGGGTAAATATACTGCATTCATCAAGCTGAAAGAAAAAACAGCACTTACCAAATATTCTATGGTTATAGGATAAGTTTTCAGCGGTATTCCGGAAATAACAACTATTTGTTTTATAATAATATAAGCCACTATACCCATTGTCAAAAAAACAATTGCGGAAAGATATTTTGCAAGAACCACTTCCCATCTTGATACAGGTAAACTGTTTATCACTATATGGGAATTATTTTTATCTTCATAGGCACAGGAAGTTATAATTAAAATGTAAGTAAATGCTACCATCCCTGCCGGAAACATTGCAGCTCCAAAGGACTGAAAAGCAACCATAACAATTATAATATACGCCAGGGCAAATATTATCTGCTTCTTTTGCACAAGTATATCCTTAAGTATCAGACTAAGCATTCTTCTCCCCCCTTATAAAATGCAGCATCACTTCTTCCAAAGTCGGTTTTTCTATGATTATGCTTTCTCCAAAAACTTTTCTTGCCTGTTTTCTGTCCTTTACCAAAGCCTCAAAACCAAATCGGTTTTCCTGAATACCAATAAGATACTTCCTTTTATCATTATCCAATATTTCTTTTTGGCCTCTGACAATACCATAACTATCAAGAAGAGCGTCTTTCTCCAAACAAAATACTATTTCTCCATCTTGAATCATAGTTACATAGTCAGCAATTTTATCCAGGTCAGATGTAATATGGGTTGAAAAGAATACACCTTTATTTTCATCCTGAATAAACTCCGACAGTATTTGTAATAGCTCGCTTCTAACCACCGGGTCCAGTCCTGATGTGGGCTCATCCATAATTAATAAATCCGCATGATGAGATAAGGCTATTGCCAATGAAAATTTCATCTTCATACCTTTAGACAGATTTTTTATTTTTTTATTTAGCGGCAGGCTAAGATTACTGCTCATCTTCCTGAACAATTCTTCATCCCAGGTTGAATATATAGGAGCAATAATACGCTTCATCTCATTTACCGTCAGTTCCTCATAAAAATAATTTTCATCAAATACAAATCCTATCTTATTTTTTATTTCCTTTTCATTCTTAATATGGTCCATCCCAAAAACTTTTATTTCTCCTCCATCTTTTTTTAACAGATTCATAATAAGCTTTATGGTTGTACTCTTTCCTGCTCCGTTGGGACCTATAAATCCCATGATATAGCCTTTTTCCAGCTTAATATTAATGTCTTTTAAGCTGAAGCTTTTAAAATCTTTTCTTAAGTTCTTGATTTCCAATATTGGCACAGCCATTTTTATACCTCCTCATATAGCAATTTAAGCATTTCCTGCATTTGTTTCAAAGACAGCGGTACTGCTTTTGCCGCCGCAACTGCCTCTGCCAGTTTATCCTCTACAATACGAATCCTGGTTTCCTTTAACAGTTCTTTGTTTTGGGCCGCAACATAAGTTCCTTTTCCCGGAACAGTCACAATATATCCCTCGCGTTCAAGTTCATCATAAGCCCTCTTAGTAGTAATTACGCTTATCTTCAGTTCTTTTGCCAAATTCCTGATGGACGGCAGCACCTCCGCTTCCCTCAACTTTCCGCTTATTATCAAATCTTTTATCTGTAAAAGGATTTGTTCATAAATAGGCTTATCCGAGGAATTAGAAATAATAATATTCAATAACGACTCCTCCTGTCGTACATTCTGTATATATAGTATATGTACAGCATATACCGTATATACTTCAATGTCAATGGTTTCGAAAAAACAAAATTGAGGCTGTAGTTTTTTACAACCTCAAAAAGCATTTTAATCCGTATAAATGACAATTATTGTTCAGTTTCAGCCTTCTTATATGCTTCAAAGGTATTTATATCAAAACACACCATAAAAACTTTTTCTATACTGATATCTGTCTCAAGGAATCTTTTTATCTCATTAACTGCAATCCTTGCTGCTCTTTCCACTGGAAAACGGTATGCACCTGTGCTTATTGACGGAAAAGCTATAGTTCTTATGTTATTTTTAACCGCAAGTGCAAGAGAATTTCTGTAACATTCGGCTAAAAGCTTATCTTCATCGTGGTTACCATCTTTCCAGATAGGACCGACAGTATGAATTACCCATTTGGCAGGCAATTTATATCCCTTTGTTATCTTAGCCTGACCGGTTTCGCAGCCATTTAGCTTCTTGCATTCATAAAGCAGCTCAATTCCTGCTGCCTTATGAATCGCACCATCCACTCCACCACCCCCAAGCAGTGAGTTATTTGCGGCATTTACAATTGCATCCGTATTGCATTTTGTAATATCACCCATTATTACTTCAAACCTGTCCGCCATCAAAATGACCTCCTTTGTAATAACTTAGTTTAATTTATAATAATAATACCACAAAAATAATTCATTAACTTTTGGCCGAAAATCTTAAGCAGCGTTACCATAAAGATATGCAAATATGATTGTGAATAGAGCATGGTTGTACAAATATTTACTATATTAGCTATTTTTTATGAACAATATAATACTATTTAACGGCAAAATATTGCATTTACACACTCCCGGTCATATCGGTATAATGATGTAAACCATAGTGGATAAGTTTCTGTTTCAACAAATTTATGAAGTATTAAAGGAGTATTAATGGGGTTTATAAAACGTTTTATAATTCATCAAATATATGTTAATAAAATAAAAGTACTATATTGACATCAAAATAAATCAAATTATGTTTAAAATATCTATATCTTCAAACTTAAGTAATTAAGTAAATAATACATAATATAGCAAAATAAAAATGAACATGTCAATCTGCGCTTACTGTTTTTCACACAACCGCATTCTGTATTTAGACAGAAGTGGTTAAGTGAAAAATTAGTAATATATTGGTGTTGCATAAAGATTCTTATAAAAATCAACTGCAATATTTTGCGGCATAAGACGAAGCTGTACCGATAACGCAACCATAATTTTTCTGTTCTTTGAAAATTTAATATCATGTTTTTTTACTCAGTTAACGAATAAGAAGCTTGGGAGATATTTTATCGGGGATAACTACTGGCAAAAACTTTAGAACATTATCTCGAGAATGGTATCTAAACTTGAGGTATTTAAAAATATTTTAAACTACCTTTGCCAAGCTAAAAACCACCATGGTAAACATATTATACTTGGCAATTTGAGTATGTTAGTAGTGTCAAGGTCAATTACAAAAAACGGCAATCAAAAGTAAGGAAATTTACTGATATTGCATTTATTCCATTATCGTTTGACAAGTAACCTCCCATAAAATTATATATTTTTTATATTTTTTGTATGTTTTGATTATTAGCAGCATCCTCCATTCTGGTCATACAGAAAAGGCACTGTAACTTGAATGATGCCTAGCAAAAAAAGCTTAACATTACACACCTCTTGTCAAGCGTTTTTGTGGTATAAATGCTTTCTGAATGCTCAAAAAATAATTACAACCCCATACTTTTGTTGCCGTTTACATATGTTTAAAAACCTGAATCCCTTCTATTTTCTTGAGCTTATTCCCAAAATATAATGGTTGCGATTAAAGGTATCCCATGCAATGCTCTTTACTTTAAGTTATGCTGTTGATTTTTGTTAAACTTTTTATGCGGCACTAAAATGTTACAAAAATAAAAATATTAGCAGGAGGTTAGAAAATGAACAAAAAGCGCGTATTATCCCTAATTCTAGCAATCACATTTTGCTTTAGTCTGTTCCCGTCAATGACTCTGACCGCAGTAGCTGATGAGCCAGAACCCATCCCAATCTACATGGATCCCAGTTATACCTATGCGGAAAGAGCTGCAGACTTGGTTGCCAGATTGGATGTATTGCAAAAGGCCAGACAGGTAAGCAGCCAGAATATACCAGCTGTTCAGCCTAGTGAAATGGGCGGAGGTGCATTGAATGTACCGGCAACTGTAGGAATAGGTAGATATACCTGGTGGCAGGAAGCACTGCACGGTTATTTAAACGCATCAAATGCTAACTCTTATCCACAAAACACTTCTATTGGTAATACATGGAACCCTGAGCTTTACTATAGAGTGGCTACAGAGATTGCAGACGAGATTCGGGAGCGTGCACCCAAGTATAGTACAGTTTCAACAAATGGTATTGTAAATGCTTCAAACCTTAACTTCTACTCTCCAACAATAAACATGCACCGCGACCCACGCTGGGGACGTAACGAAGAATCCTATTCTGAAGATGTTTATCTCATGTCCAAGATGGGTTCTGCCTTCGTTAAAGGTATGCAGGGCTATACAATGGACGGTCAACCAATTGATCCAAAAGGTCGCCGTAAGGTAAATACAACCATCAAACACTATGTTGCAAACAATAGCGAAAATAATCGTCTGACCGGTGGGGCTGTAACTTCATTACGTGCACTGAGAGAATACTATGCTGCACCTTACCGCAACATAATTCAAGACGCCAATGTTGCATCCGTCATGACGGCATACAGCACCTTAAACGGAGATCCTTGTACCTGGAGCAGTTACCTGATTGAAACATTATTGCGTCAGACTTATGGTTTTACAGGTTTTACAACCGGAGACTGTGACTCCATTAATACCATAAGAAGACATAATTTTACCAACCCGTATACAGGCAAGGTACTTACCGTAACTGAAATGTTTGCACAGGCTATGGCACACGGTATGGACCTCCAGTGTAATGGTGGTCATGGCAGCGGTAGCGGTGACACTTATTACACTCTTATAGCCAACTCTAATATGCTTGGTCAGAATATTCAAACTGACAAAGGTATATACACAGAAAATCAGCTTGATATTGCATTGCATCGTCTTTTCACAGCTCGTATGCTGACCGGTGAATGGGACACTGACAATGCCTTCACACAGGAAGCTGCAGAACGTACAGCTCAGCAGTCAAGTACCCTTGGATGGCAAACACCTGAACGTTTACAGTTAATTGATGAAGTAAACGCAGAAGCTGTAGTAATGTTAAAGAACGAAGCACCTGCCGGCTCAACCAAGAAGATTTTACCGCTTGACATCCCTGAATCCGGTGACTACAAAGTGGTTATCGTAGGTGCATGGCAGACAAATAGGTATACAGGATTGTATTCAGGTCCTCAGACCGATAACAGAAACCGTATTACAATTCAAGAAAGAATTGTATCTAACATAAGAGAAAAGAATCCAAATGCAACCATAACAACCTTAACAAGCTACGGTAACTCCACTTCAGCTAGTTCCTATACTATCACAGATACAGATAGGGAAACCATTGCCAATGCAGATGCAGTTATCGTAGTTGTAGGAACACCTGAAGACTATTCCAGAGAAGACGGAGACCGTGCAAGCACCGTTTTCAATAATGGTCAGGCAACCCTGATTTCCAATGTTGGTAAAATAAATCCGAAAACCATCGCTGTAATGGAAACCTGCGGACCGATGGATGTAACGGAATTTGAAAACGATGTAGCTGCTATTTTGTGGTCCAGCTATCTTGGTAACCGTAAGGTAGGTTTTGGTGACATCATTACAGGTAAGGTTAATCCTTCTGGTAAGCTCACTGATACCTGGTACAGAAAAGTAAGCAGTACCGGTCCATCCGATATTCCTAGCATTTATGATTATGATCTCTTCCCGTCCGAAGGTAAACAAGGACGTACTTACATGTACTTTAATGGAACACCACAATATCCGTTTGGTTACGGATTAAGCTTCACCACATTTGAATATGACAACCTTACTATTAAGAAGGGCAATGCTGCCGCTACCGAGTTTGACGCTAACGATACTATCACAGTTACGTTTGACGTTAAGAACACAGGTAGTGTTGCAGGTAAGGAAACTGTTCAGCTTTATGTTGCACAACCTAATGCTCCTGCTGAACTCAAGAGACCTATTAAGCGTCTTATGGGCTTTGATAAGATAGAGCTTGCACCTGGCGAAACCAAGACTGTTACTCTGGAAGTTAACATTCCGGATCTTGCATTCTACAATGAAGAACAAGACAGATTCATAGTAGATACCGGTTTATATGAAATCCAGGTTGGCCCGAACAGTGCTAATGTTCCTCTTACAGGCAGAATCAATGTATCAGGCACTATGAATATTGTTCCTGCAGTTCTTACTATTAAGGCTCACCAGGAAGGCGATGAAGCACTGGGTGTTGAAGAGCGTCTGATATTTGATAAAGGTAAGAAAGTTGTTCCTAAGGTAACAGTTGCTATGAATGACGAAAGTCTCTATGGTTACATTATTAAGCAACAGAGCAGCTTAGTGAAGAAGATGACCTCTACTCCATTACCAGAGGGAATGACCGTCACCTACACCTCCAATCGTCCGGCAGTAGCTGACGTAGTAAACGGTGAAATTAAGACATTGGCTCCTGGTGTTGCAACAATTACGGCTACGGCTACCTACAACGGAGTAAGCGTTTCTACAGATTTCGTTGTATATGTCGTATCCAGCCCATACCTCGAAGATATCAAAGTTAACGGCGAGTCTATCTCAGGCTTCAGCAAGGATAAATTTAATTATTCCATTGAAGTACCTGCAGGTACCACTACTGTTCCTACTATTGAACCGGTAAGTGCAAATGAAGACTTAGAAATAACTATTGAGAAAGAACTCGAATCCATTCCTGGAGTTAAGGTAATCCGTTCAACCAACAAGCTAACCGGTGAAACCGTAGTATACCGTGTAGGTGTTGGATATAAACCGGTAACTACCGACTTCAAAGAAGGAGAAGCAGCAGCACTTGCCAAAGGCTGGTCCTTCCTGAACAAGAATGATAATGCGGTATTTGGTGAAAATGGTTTAACCATCAAAACCGAAAGAGGCTCTTTTGCAAGTGCGACAAATAAACCGAAGAACGTATTGATGACTTCCGCTTTAGGCACTTGGATCGCTCAAACAAAGGTAACATTAGACGCAACACCATCAGCTAGCAACCAGCAGGCAGGACTCATTGTATATGATGATGATAATAACTACATCAGATTTGTATATGAACGTCCAACAAGCGGCACCAGCAATGCGCTTGCTGTATACAGAGTAGCAGACGGCGTACAGTCTTCAGTTAATAGTGTAAACCTGGCTTCCCTGACCAGCATCTACATTCAAGTGGTTAAGGAGAACGACACTTACACCTTCATGTATTCACAGGATGGAATCAACTGGACAACTTTCGCAAATAAAGCAATAGTAAACTACGCTTATCCGCAGATAGGAATATATGCTACCAACGGTGATACGGATGCAGCCTCTATTTCCGCTACTTTCGACGGTCTGCTGGTAAGCAAATTATCCGACTTGTATCCGAGACTGGAAACGCTGAAAATCAATGGTATTCCTCTGGCCGCATTTGATTCAAGAGTATACTTCTACAATATAGAAGTAGCTGACGATGCAACGGAAACACCGGTTATTGAAGCTATTGCTGAAGATGAAGAGTTTGAAATTAATATAAGCTATGACAACTTTGCAAACGGAAAAGGTATTATAGACGTTACTGTATACTCGCCAGTAGCAAGTACAACCTATAGCTTATGTTTAAACACAACTCCTAAGTCCGATTACTTTGCAGACGGAACAATTGGTCCGCAGTGGTCAGTGCTCAGAGAAAACAAAGACACCTATGCTATTATAAAAGGCTTAGGTTTAGAGCTTCCGACACAGCGCTATGATATTTATGGAGGCAACGGAAGAGGATTATGGAATAACTGTTTTGTACAACCTGCTATGGGCAACTGGGAAGTAGTTGCTAAGATATTCTATCCTCATACTCCGACTGCTGACTACCAGCAGGCAATGCTCCTGGTATGGCAAGATGAAGATAACTATATCAGGGCTAACTGCCAGCAGAGTAGTCTGAGACTTGAGCCTGGAATAGAAAGAAACGGTACCTTTAGTTCTGTCGCCGGAGGTTCCGCTGTAGCTAACCCTGATGGCACGGTTGTGCTTTACCACAAGATTAAGAAAGAAGGAAACAACTATACCATTTCCTTCTCTCAGAACGGTATAGATTTTACCGATCTTGCTACTGTAGAAGCTAACTTTAAGGATCCGAAGATTGGTTTGTTCGCAACACAGAACTCTACCAGAACACAGATGAATACTTACTTCGAATATCTGACTGTAACTAACCTCAATGGTGTACAGCAGAGGTCATATGTTGAGATGCTGGAAGATGCAGTAGCAAACGTTGCTAAATATGTTGCTGAAGATATTCCAACTACGGTACCTGGAGATGCAGAATATATCGAGCTTGCTCCGATACCATATGGTTACACCATGGAATTAATCTCCAGCGATGAGAGTGTAATCGCAAATGATGGTAAGGTAACACCTCCTGCCTCCGGAAGCAAGAAAGTAACATTAAGAGTCAAGGTAACCGACGGAGTAAGGACTGTAACATCCGATCCGGTTGATGTAACCGTACTTGGTTCAGAAGCAGAATTCGATATATCTACAGAATTCAAGGAAGAAGGTTCAATGCTGGTATCCCAGGTAACTGTAACAAATATCAAGAGCGAAATAGATGATGTATTGGTCATTGCAGCTTTGTATGATAAGAACGAAAGAATGGTTAATGTATCCTATCTGTCCAAGAAGGTTCCGGTAGGCGCTACTGAAAAACTCAACTGCGGATTCAAACTACCTGATACTATCGACGGACATGAAGCAAGGGTATTTGTATGGGAGGGCAAGAGCCTGGTAGATACCACAATGTGGCCTCTGTCAAAAGTAGTTGCTTTACCGTTACAAAAAGAATAATTTAAATACCAGGTGGGGCGGCTGTAAACATAGCCGCCCCACCTTATCTTAAAATTGAAAACATAAAAAAAACACCCCTCATGGATTAAACCAAATCCATGGGGGTTCTTTATTAAATCATCCGACCTTCAACTGTAATCTTAATTTATCTGCAATCATAGCAATAAACTCGCCATTTGTAGGCTTACCCTTATTGTTTTGAATTGTATACCCAAAAAGGCTGTCCAACACTTCTACCTGGCCCCTGCCCCATGCTACCTCTATGGCATGCCTTATCGCCCTTTCCACCCGGCTGGGTGTGGTATTATACTGCCTGGCAATGGACGGGTAAAGTTGCTTTGTAATAGAATTAATTACATCCATGTCCTTGATGACCATCATTATAGCATCTCTTAAATATTGGTATCCTTTTATATGAGCAGGGACTCCAACCTCATGGATAACTTTTGTTACACTTGCTTCCAAATCTTTAAGTGTAGTATTTGACACAAGGGCATCATCATTTGTGATATCTCTTCTTATTGCCATTCTGTTTACTCGTTTGGAACCTTTTAGCTGCCTGATTCGTCCAACCAGTACATCCATATCAAAGGGCTTAATAATATAATATTCAGCCCCCAAAGCCATGGCACTTTGAGTAATCCTATCTTGTCCCACAGCAGATAACATGATATAGATAGGTTTTTCTTTCATATTAGTCTGGCTCAGTTTTTCCAATACACCAAGTCCATCTAAATGAGGCATAATGACATCAAGAATAGCTACTTCCGGTGATAATTCAGTAATTAGTCTGTACGCTTCTTCTCCATCTTTTGCAACACCTATAACCTCCATGTCATCTTGACTGTTGAGATATTCACACAGAATCTCACAAAAATCAGCATTATCATCAGCAATAACTATTCTTATAATATTATCTTCCATTTTCGACCCCCCAGTGCCGCTTGTATTTTTTTACATAATTATATTATATTTGCTATAGTATAAAAATACAAGCATATTTTATTAAATACATCAAAAAAATAATAAATTATTGATAATTCGAAACCTGAAGCGCCTTTTTTAGCATCCATTCGATAAAAATGCCATATCCTCTTGTAGGGTCATTTACAAATACATGGGTTACTGCTCCAATTATTCTTCCATCCTGAATAATAGGGCTTCCGCTCATCCCTTGCACAATCCCCCCCGTTTTTTCCAATAAATCCGGATCCGTTACCTTAATTATCATCCCTTTTCCATTTTCCTCGTTTTGATATATAACCTTTTGAATCTCGATGCTAAATTTTTCTATTTTTTCACCTTGAACATTGGATAATATATATGCCGGTCCTTCTTTAACCTGCGAACGCATCCCAATGGGCATGGCATTGGAATATAATTTATCCATATGCGCTGACGACAACAATCCAAAAATTCCACAATCGCTGTTTTCTGTTATTTTACCCAGGCTTGGTTCGTCCTGCATAAAAATTCCTTTTAATTCACCCGGTTTCCCCTTTTCACCTTTTTTTACAGACACAATGCTTGATTTAAGGATATCCCCTTCCGCTACCGTAAGCAACTGTCCTGTGTCAACATCTGTAATGCCATGCCCTAAAGCACCAAAAACATTTGTATCCGGGCTGTAAAAAGTTAATGTGCCAATTCCAGCCGTACTATCCCTTACCCACAATCCAAGCTTGTATTGCTTGTCTTCAGAACTTTTTACGGGAACAATGCTTGTTTTTATCCTCTTTTCCTTTCTTCTAATGGTTATTTCCAGCCTATTACCCTTATTCTTATTGACTATTTCCGTCAATTCTTCAATATTTTTAACCCGTTTACTTCCCAGTAACTCTATTATATCCCCTTCCTTTATCCCTGCTTCCTTCCACGGCTCATGTTTTTTTCCGTCCACTCCGCTTATTTCCGAAGTGCCAATTACAAGTATTCCGTCGGTATATAGTTTTACCCCAACGGTATTTCCACATGGCACAACACTCATTTTAGGCACAACGTTTACCGTCACTGAACGAAAAGGGATTATACCAAAAAGCTTTAAATTAACATTACAATTACCCAATTTTTCCGGCTTTATAACAAAATCATCCTTTATGATATCGCCGTTAAAGCTAAGTACACCGCTTTTATCCACTTGTACACCAATATTGAAAGGGGTATTTATATCATAAATGTATTCTTCTCCTTCAAGGAGCATTATTTGATCCGGAAAGAGAAAGTATATCTGCAATGCAATTGTGACCGGTACTGCAATCAGAACTAAGACTAAAATAATGTATCCAATATTCTCGCTCCTCATCTTTCCTTCATAACCCCTATCCTTTCTATGGTAATTTACATAATTGCTTATCTATCCTTAAATTAACCTCAAAAGTAATTTATTATGCTGACAATATCTCTTTCTAATGGTAAGTCATTTCTATAAATTTTTCGCATAAAAATAAATAAAAAGCCCCTAAACATTGTTTAAGAGCTTTTATTCGGTTATATTATTTCCTGATTTTCATTGCCTTCGGTGCACCTAAAATTTCTGATAAAATTATTCCATTTAAAATGGTTGACTGATTAAATTCAATACCATCATACTCCATACCTGTTTCTTCCCTATATGCTGCATCCTTATATTCCATACCTGTTTTTTCCCTATATGCCACATCCTCTTCTGAAATCACTGAAGAATCACCTAAAGGTGGTGGCTTAGGAAAAGATAATGTTGGCGTACTAATAATAGGAGGCACAATATGTTTATCTGTTTTATTTTTATTTAAGCTCGGTTTTTTCTTTACCGGAGTTACTGGAATTGCATTCCGTTTAGAAAATAAATTTTTCAAGAAAACTCCTGCCAAATATATCAGAACCCAGGTTATAATTGCTTCCATAGCATCACATCCTATGCTTTTTTACTGTTTGGGTCATTAATTTCATTTCTTCCTCCAATCCGGGATATGGAATCCCTCATTTCCGTATCCGCCTTAATGTTTTGGAGTGTATAATAATCCATAACGCCTATTTTACCCTGGCGCAATGCTTCTGCCATTGCCTTGGGTACTTCTGCTTCCGCTTCCACTACCTTAGCCCTCATTTCCTGGACCGCTGCTCTCATTTCCTGCTCTTTTGCAATAGCCATTGCTCTCCTTTCTTCTGCCTTCGCCTGGGCAATCCTCTTGTCCGCTTCTGCCTGGTCGGTCATAAGCTGTGCTCCAATGTTTCTGCCCACATCCACATCGGCAATGTCTATGGATAATATTTCAAATGCCGTACCCGAATCCAGGCCTTTATTTAAAACCGTCCTGGAGATTGAATCAGGGTTTTCCAGCACTTCCTTATGAGAATTTGCTGAGCCTACCGTGGTTACAATACCTTCTCCTACCCTTGCAATAATGGTATCTTCTCCTGCACCACCTACCAAACGGTCTATGTTCGCCCGTACGGTAACCCTTGCCCGGGCTTTTACCTCAATGCCGTCTTTTGCTACCGCAGCAATAACAGGTGTTTCAATCACTTTAGGATTAACGCTCATTTTTACAGCCTGGAGTACATCCCTTCCTGCCAAATCGATAGCTGCCGCCCTTTCAAACTGCAGCGGAATATTAGCCCTCTGGGCTGCAATCAAAGCATTTACCACATTATCTACGTTTCCACCTGCCAAGTAATGGGTTTCAAGCTTATCAACACTGATATCCAGTCCGGCTTTTTGCGATTTAATCAAAGGGTTAACAATTCTCGATGGTACCACCCTTCTTAACCTCATACCAATGAGGGTGAAAATACCAATATTTACCCCTGCAGCCATTGCAGATATCCAAAGCCCAATAGGTACAAAGGAAAATAAAAGAACTAGGAAAAAAACAATAATAACAATCGTTACCAAAAAACCCATGCTTAATGGATCCATTTATATACCTCCCTTTTGTTTATTAAAGTTGATTTTTTATTTTTTTAAATCTTTCTTACCACAATCCTGTTACCTTCAACGGCAACAACTCTTACCCTGGCACCTTTTTCAACATATTCACCTTCCGATACCACATCTAGTTTTTCATCCCCGATAATCACAATCCCTGCTGGTCTGAGAAACGTAAGAGCTTCTCCTTCCATACCAATCAGCTTCTTTTTTTCCATCATAGAAACATCTACCTTAGTTATATCCGGGTCATTTTTTAATATAATTCGATCAAAAAGCTTACTCTTAGGCATCCTCTTTAGCAATAAAGCAAGTATAATAATACTTGCAATAATTGCAACAACAAAGGAAATGGCCCCACTCACGGGATCACTGGAACCTAAAAGTATACTCGTTACAACACATACTATACCCGCAATCCCCGGTACACCAAAGCCGGGAATGGCTGCTTCAATTCCCAGTAAAATAATACCTGCCACAAATAATATTATCATGCTCCAACCGGTATGTCCTGCAATGAACTTACCGGCAAAATATAATGCAAGGGACAGAATTCCAATGCTACCCAGTGCTCCAAAACCGGCTGTAAATATTTCTCCTACAATACCTATTATACCAATGGCAAGAAGCATAGTGGAAACAATGCTGTTATTGGTAATTTGGGCCAGGCTGGTTCTCCAGTCATATTTTAGTTCAATTACATCATTTCTGTCTACACCCAGGTATTCATATAACTCTCGCCTGCCGCTGACAACTTTATCTATCACACCATATTTAAGCGCCTCATCGGCAGTGAGATTGATCAACTTTCCTTTTTCAGTAATTCCTTCAATTTCTATATCCGCATCAGCCATACCGGCAATAATTTCCGGGTCCCTTCCCTTCAGCTTTGCCACCCTTTTTAGTCTTCCCGCCCAGTAAGAGATATATTTTTCTTCCTTTGGGCGCGTCTCTGCAGAACCTATATTAATGGCTTTGTTTGCTACAACCCTATCACCGGAAATGGCTATGATGACCCCGGCAGAAATTGCATTATCTTCTATATAACACACAGTGGGTAGAGAAGTGTCTATGATTGCATCGCTTATTTCAATTGCGGAATTCACTATACCCCCATAAGTATCAATTTCAAAAATAATTAAAGCTGCATCGTTTTTTTCCGCTTCTTTTATTGCTTTATTAACATAGGTTACCAATGCGGAGTTGATTTCTCCCTTGACAGGAACTAGGTACGTAATGCCCTCTGACTGAGCATATATTAGGGTTGTTCCCAGTATCATAAGGATTACATATACCAAAATTCTTTTTAACATCTTCTCTCCCCCCATGCCCTTAAGATTTATTTAATTAAAATTCATCAAGAGATTTAAATTGGTACCCTGCTGCCCTTGCATCTTGTATAATTTTTCCCAATGCTTCCGCATTATCTTTTGAAACCGCATGCAGAAGCAATATGGCTCCGTTATGGATACCGTCCATGACCTGCTGATATGCATAATCAGCTCCCTTTTGATTGTTTACATCCCAGTCCACATATGCAAAGCTCCAAAAAACGGTTTTATAGCCCAAGGATTGGGTTAATGCCAGCGTCCTTTCACTGTACTCTCCCTTAGGAGGTCTGACATATTTCATATTGGATTGAAACATTTCGTAAAAAGAACGGTCAAGACCCAACAATTCTTCTTCTAATTTTGCATCATCCAATACTTCCGGCATACTGGGATGGTTTACGGTATGATTACCTACTATATGGCCTTCTTCCACCATTCTTTTAACTAAATCCGGGTTCTTTTTTAAATAGGGACCCGTGATAAAAAATGCTGCCGGCACCTGGTGTTCTTTCAGCACATCCAGAATAACCGGTGTATAACCGTTTTCATACCCTTCATCAAATGTTAAAAACAGCACCTTTTCATCTGTATTTTTACGATATATTGCGTCATATTTTTCTAGTAAATCTATGGTTGCCTGGGACACTATGGGCGGAAGGTTTTTCTGCTTTTTATATCCCCAACCATATTTCTTATTATTTAGTAAATTTCTTTGAGCATTATCTGATGAATCGTTTTTTTGTACATCTTCAATAGTTTCTAACTGTTGTTCTTTTTTTTGTTCATCCTTTTTCTCATTTCTATACTCATCTTTTTGTTCATTTTCATATACATCTCTCGGCTCATATTCATCTTTTGGTACATCTTCATCCTTCCGCTCATCCTGCTTCTGTTCCGGCAAGTCTGATTTTTCCTTGGTTTCACTGTTTTTTTCTTCCAATTCAAACCGTGGTACTTCCATTTCCACATCATTTTTCGTTGCACAAGAAGTAAGCATGATAACTATAGTGAGAAGTGAAATAAATATTTTGAAAAATTTTCGTGCCATATCAAACCTTCTTTCTAGTATAATGCCAATTGGCCAATTGGCATGCTTATACTTATATTGTAATATAACTTACCTTTAAAGTACAGTAAAAAACTAAGCTTTCAAAAAAACACTGTATGCCCGGAATGCCATGTACACATCTAACTTGCTGGAAATTTCAAGGGGTGCATGCATGGATAAAAGGGCAACACCGCAGTCTACAACCTCCATATCCAGGTTTGCAACAAACTGGGCAATGGTACCCCCACCTCCCTGGTCCACCTTACCCAATTCTCCTGTCTGCCATAATACGTTATTGCTGTTAAATAAATTTCTAACAAAACCTACAAATTCAGCATTTGCATCACTGGAACCGGATTTACCCCTTGAGCCGGTATATTTGGTTATAACCACGCCCCTGCCAAGGAAAGGCGCATTTTTTTGTCATGTGCTTCTTCGTAATTTGGGTCAACTGCTGCACTGACATCGGCCGATAAGCATCTCGATTTTGATAAACATCTGCGCAACATCAAGTCGTTGTAACTCCCTGAAGTCAGGTAACACATTTCTGCCAATACGTTTTCAAAAAATCGGGATTGCATGCCCGTACTACCCATGCTTCCAATTTCTTCTTTATCAACCAATAAACAAATTGCAGTCCTTTCAGGATTTTCAATCTCTAAAATAGCCTGTAATGCTGTATAGCTGCAAACCCGGTCATCCTGTCCATAGGCACCAACCATGCTGCGGTCCAGGCCCACATCCCTTGCCTTAAATGCAGGTACAACTTCCAGTTCCGCACTTATAAAATCTTCTTCATGTATTCCATATTTTTCATTTAGTTCCCTCAATATGTTTAACTTTATCTTTTCTTTTACCTTTTCATCCCTGTAAGGAATGCTGCCAAACAAGACGTTTAGCCCTTCCCCAGTAATCCCTTCGCTCATCTTTTTCTGCATTTGCTCCTGCGCCAGGTGTGGCAGCAGGTCGGTAATACAAAAAACCGGATCACTTTCATCTTCACCTATTGCAATATCTATGCGCTTACCATCCCTATTCATAACCACTCCATGTATGGAAAGAGGTATGGTTGTCCACTGGTATTTTTTTATCCCCCCGTAATAATGGGTTTTTAATAGTACCAGTTCCGAATCTTCATATAGGGGGTTTTGTTTTAAATCAAGCCTGGGCACATCCAAATGGGCACCCACAATATTTACCCCTTCTTCCAAAGGCTTATCTCCAATAACTGCCAGGACCACTCCCTTGCCCCTGTTTACACTATATACTTTGTCCCCCTTTTTCAGCCTGTTTTCCTTTATCTCATCAAGGGATACAAAACCTTTTGCCCGTGCAACTTTTATAATTTCCTGCACACATTCCCGTTCCGTCTTACATTTGTCAAGGAAAGCCTTGTATCCTTCGCAAAATTCGAATATATTTTGGGCATCTTCCTGGGAAATGCGTTCCCAGCCGTTTTTTACCTCGTACTTTAATGAATCAAACAGCTCTTGACCCTGTGTTTTTTGTTGTTCACTCATACTAATCCTCCCATCCTATGCTATCCACTATTATGTATTTTTTTACTTACTTGTTTATTATTATACCCTTGTACATATCATTCAAGCAACTTTCGGCAATGTGATACATATTCCACCGATATTTGCGTTTTATAATTATTTTTGTATAATAATAGAAGAGTAAAACATTTATAATATATTTAAAGGACTGATTACCTATGCATGATTATCATATTCATTCAAATTTTTCCACTGATTCTCAAATGAGCATGGAGGCTGCCTGTGAAAAGGCCATAGACATAGGGTTAACCGATATTGCCTTTACAGATCATGTGGACTTTGACTATCCAAATTTTGACGATTCTTTTATGATTGATTATCATGAGTACAGGATTGCTTTACAAAAAGTACGGGAAAAATACCAGGACAAACTGACCATTGCTTTTGGCGTTGAAATAGGGCTTCAACCCCACGTACACCAGGAAACTCTCAATCTCTTGAATGAACATCCCTTTGACTTTATTATACTGTCCACCCATGTCATTGACCACCTTGATATGCATGTGGGCGATTTTTGTGCTGGGAAAACCCGTGAGCAATCCTACGAAAGGTATTTGAAAGAGGTATATGACTCGGTATCTTCTTTTGACAAGTACAGCGTATATGGGCATTTGGACCTCATTCGCCGGTACGGCGGTTATACCGATAATTTCTTTCGCCCCGGTGAATTTGATGACCTATTAAACAGCATATTAAAAAAAATAATTGAATCGGGTCATGGAATAGAAATTAATACTTCCGGATTCCGCTATGGTCTTGGGACACCTATGCCAACCCTGGATATTCTTAAGAAATATAAAGAATTGGGAGGAGAATTGATTACCATTGGCTCTGATGCCCATTCACCCGAGTACATCGGACACGGTTTCGACTATGCGCTGGATATGCTGCGGTGTGCCGGATTCAGATATATCGCAAATTTTAAACAGCTAAATCCAATCTATGTGCCCATCGATTAAGATAAAAAAAGAAACCGATTCATTTTTTTAGAATCGGTTTCTTTTTTAACCTCTTGGTTTATGCTATTGGACCGTAATTGCATCGGACAGAGGAGTCATTGATGTATCACTCATATCGCTACCATCCCATACAAAAAACTTAACCCTGTGTCCTTCCACATCCGACGGAAGCCTGAAACCAGCAGCCATAGTTTGGGGAGTTCCTCTTTCAAAATTCTTTGAAATATAGCTTACATTTATCATGCGGTTATCCTTGTTATAAAGAGCTACAATGAGCAGCACCGGACTGTCTTCATATTTATGTCTGGTTACTTCCACCTTTGCAGTAAATAATTTATCTGCTGTCAGTGCAGCCGGTTCATAGGTAGCGTTAATGGTAAAATCCTTTTCCACTGGCTCGTCAACAATGGTCACCGGAACGGCCTTTGCAGCAAACAAGTCGGAACCACTATAAGCTTTAACAACAATTCTATACTGGCCGGCTTCAGGTGCCCTTGGAATAACAACCTGTGCGGTACCGTTAACGAGTCTAAACTCATCGCTGCATACCTTGCCGTCCTTATCAAGATATGCAATAACATTATAGTTTCCTAAATCAGCAGCAGTAGCCTTAACAGTAATATTAGCCGGAAGCCCTGCAGTAATTGTGTTGGTATCTATCGTGATATTCAAGTCATGGAGCGAACGAGGTGCAATACCTTTTTCCATTAGATAACCGCTTGGGTCCAAAACTGCATAATAAGCTTCTTTGGGGGCATATGCCCGGTCGAACACCAGAGGGCTGTAATCAGAACGCCAGCTCAAGGAGTCCGCCTGGCCCCAGAATGTTACACGCGTTATATATGCATCATAAGCTTTGTAAATTTCAAACAGGCGGGCATAGTATATGGCCTGCTCTACCTGCTGCTTATCATTAAGCGTCTGGTTTGTCGGCCCGTTATAAGAACCATAACCGATATCAAGCTCAGACACATCAATCATTACGCCGGCTTGAATGAAGCGTCGGATAGAAGCTTCCACGAAGGACACGGGTGGGTACTGGGTAAAATGGTGGGACTGCATTCCAATGCGTTCAATAAGCTTACGTTCAGGGTCGGTATTGCGCGGGTCGTTTAGCCATTTTGCATTAAGGTCTTCAACCATCAGGACCATGGCTTCCCGCTTCCAGGCATCGGTTTCATTATAATCGTTGTATACAAGGATTGCATTCGGGTCAGCCAGGCGAGCAAAAACAAAAGCATCGTAGATATAATCAGCACCGCTTTCACCTTTTGCTGTATCAGCGCCATTAGCATAGGCTAAATACCAAGGTGAATTTTTTCTGGTGACTGCCTTCCAATCGGTCACCGGAAGAGAGCCGCCTTCAAAGGCTTCATTGACAACATCCCAGGAAATAACCTTACCGGCAAAGTGCCCGGCAACATTATTTATATAATCCTGCATATTCTGGCGGGCTTCACTGCGTGTAAGCGGTGTGTTATCCGGATTCCTGTACAGCCAGTTCGGAGATTGGGAATGCCAAACCAATGTATGTCCATGAACCTTTATGTCGTTCTGCTGAGCCCAGGATATGATCGAATCGGCACTTGAGAAGTTGTAAACTCCTTTTGCATTGCTGATCATACTTGGTTTCATATGATTTTCAGCGGTCACAACATTGTAATGGTGCTTAAACATGTTGGTAGTTTCGGTATTAATCTGGTTTGGCGAAATAATATTGCCTAAAAGAAAGTTTTCCTTGTAGGCATCAGCCAGTGAAGGAATTGTTATATCCCATGCCAGCCGGCTTATCACAATGTTGTCTATGTACCAGACATCGGGATGATTTGCAGCAGTATTGGTATCAAAGCGAAAGTCAATGCTCCAAATGTTTTCTGTCATACGAGGTGTATTGACATTTACGATCTTCCATGTGTTCATTGAAATTGTTCCGGCGGATGAGGGCAGCCTATAAGCACTGTTATTGTATCCTCCGTTTAACACGATACCGGGACCTGTAATAGTGCTTTTACCCTGGTTATAGCTGGAAGGAACATAAAAAGATACCTGGATATTATAAATTTGTCCTGCCGGAAGGGGCTCGGGAAGAATAAGACGAATCGCATTGTTTGCACTGGTGTAGTCCGTTCCTATATGTTTACCTTGAAGCACATAATCGTCATCATTGAAGCCGATACCGCTGCCGCTAATCCAGGTAATTTCGGATGCTGACGACGGGCTGAACCAGGACTCCTGTACCTCCTTTTCAGCAGGTGTAAAGGTAAACATATACAATCTATTGGCATTGGGCCTAGCAGCAGATACGGGAACCGCAGAGAATATTCCAAGGATCATGATAATTGACATTATTAAAGAAAAGCTAGATTTATATCTAAGCTTCTTATGTTTAATCAACATATGTAGATCTCCTCCTTTCGTTGTTATGATTCCAGTAATACAAAAGAAAACTTTTTTGATTAAAACAAAACTATTCCTGCTATTTACTTTTTTTGCGCAGATGGGAAAAGCATACAGTTACTAACCTACGCTACGTATCTTATTCATAACTTATTTTTATTGGACACATCTATAACAAGTATCAAGGTCCAATAACCCCCTCCTTTCTAACATATTTTTATTTTTGGTGGATGCTAATAATGCTAACTTGTTGCCCAATAGGAAATCAATGGGATTATATTAGAATAGTATTTTCTAAGTGCTTTAAAACTTTGTTGATATATCTCATTTTGCCAATCTTTTTCACATTTCTATAAAATGAGCAAAGATGATAGAAAAAATTCCAAATGCTAAAAAGACACCTATATTCGTCCGATGTATAAGTCATGGCCACCAATAGCAAAGGATGATATAAATGTCTCATATGTATTAATTATAACAGATTATCCGAAAATTAGAAACTTTTTATTGATGATTTGGCTGTTTTTTTGTTATAAAACCTCGGCTTCAACTATTATAAACTTTATTGCAGCTACTACACAGCAAGGATATCAAGGATTTGTAGAAAAAAAATTCTAATGAATTATAGGCATTAATATAGACACCTATTATAACAATAGATGCCTTATAACGTAAAAGTAGATTTTTCAGATGATTTTTCTTTCTATTATTCCATTTTCATTGAATTAATAATTTGACTTATTACCGTATCCGAGGTGATGCCTTCCGATAGGCCTTCAAAATTCATGAAAATCCTATGCCTTAGTGCAGGAAAGGCAACATAGCGAATATCATCAAAAGACACATTATATCTTCCTTCGCTTAAGGCCCTTACCCGTGCTGCGCTGATTATGCTTTGCGCTCCCCTTGGACTGGAGCCATAGCGCACATAGTCCTTTGTTATTTTAGGTGAATGTTCATATTGGGGATGTGTAGCCATCACCAGTTTTAAAGCAAAGTCCATTACAGGTTTTGCAATGGGTACCTGTCTTGCCACTGCCCGCATCTTAAGCATTTCTTCAGCTGTAGTCACTTTTTCTACCGCACTTTCAACTGAGGTAGTTGTTAGCATCACGATATCATGAAGTTCTTCTAGGGACGGAAAACCTACATCCAGCTTAAACAAAAACCTGTCCATTTGTGCTTCCGGCAGAGGATATGTTCCTTCCATCTCTATGGGGTTTTGGGTTGCCAGTACAAAAAAAGGTTGTGGCAGTTTATAGGTACTGGTTCCCACCGTAACCGTCTGCTCCTGCATAGCTTCCAAAAGGGCGCTTTGGGTTTTGGGTGTAGCCCGGTTAATTTCATCGGCAAGCACTATATTGCTAAATACAGGTCCTTTTTCAAACTTAAACCGGCTAATGCCGTCTTCTCCCCGGGTAATAACATTGGTTCCAATCACATCGGCAGGCATTAAATCAGGGGTAAACTGTATTCTGGAAAAACCCAGGTCCATTGCTTTGCCAATGGTTTTCACAAGCTGGGTCTTGCCCAGTCCCGGCATCCCTTCCAGCAGTATATTCCCTCCTGCAAACATGCTTATTAAAACCTGCCGTATGACATCTTTTTGTCCTATAATATGTTTTGATACTTCCTGCTCCACTTTTCCAAATACTTCATGAAATTGCTGTATGTCGTTTCCATCTATATTCATGTATATTCCCCCCTATCCTGCAAATAAACTGTGCCTATTCCAATGAAGAAAAATATTCCTCCACCAATGTCTTCATGGCAGCAGGGATTGTGCTGCGTTCCAAACTCTTCATTGCTTCATACCGGTACTGTTCAAACACTTCATTGTACGGAAGCGACTCGCCCATCAATACAGGGCCGTCTTCCACCTGTACCTGTTCAACGGTACCCGAATCCCTTTGAGTTCCGCTCACATAGGACTCCTGGTCGGCTCCGTCAATTCTTTTTGAGGCATATATTTCCTCATAATTGCGTACCTTTTTTTCACCGGGTTCCTTACCCGAGTTCCCCTGCGCCAAGCCACCTTGGCTGCTTCCCTCTCTTCCGCTTCCGGTTCCATCTCCTACTCCGCTGCCTCCCGTTCCGCTTCCGTTGCCACCATTTCCTTCCCCTTCTCCTGAGTCGCCCTGGGAATCTGAGCCACTATTGCCTTGGCCTACGCCTTGAGCAATCCCAGCAGAACCTTGCCCCTTTACACCCGTATTTGAGCTATCCGTTTCACCTTGCTGTGATGAACCCTTTAGGTTGGATACAAGTATAGGGTTGGCTAACTGATCTGAATTAACGCTTGCAAGACTTGCCCTTGCCTGACTAAGTGCATTTCCCAAGCTTTGCATTGCCTTATGCATTGCCGCATTACCTGCCAGCTTGCTCATGGCAGTGCTCATGTTAGCCAATTCCTGAGAAAATTGTCCGCTTTGCATTGCCTGTGCCAGCTGTTGCAGAGCTTCTGCCAGCTCAGGATTTTCATTGATTTTTCGGGCTATTTTTTCAATTTCTTCTGCCAACTGATTTACTTCATTTTCATCCATATTCTCAAGTTTCCGGGCCAGCGCATCCATTTTTTCTCTAATCTCATCGTACCTTCCTTCTTTTAATGCATTGCCTATTTCCTTGGTTTCCTCCAGCCGGGAAAGCATTTCTCCCAACCTGGTCAAATCCTTATCCATGGAGTTTTGCTTTATTTCGTCCAATTTATGCTGCATTCGTGCAATGGCTTTTACAGCATCCTGCTCATTTTTTGACTTTTTCAGCTCCTTTAGCAGCTCTTTTAATTGCTCATTTAATTCTTCCCGCTCTTTCAGTGTAAGCTCCCGGTTTTGAGACAGCTTTTCCTGTTCCTTTTTAACCTGCACCACCTGTTCATCAATTGCTTTTTTTATTCTTTCTTTTTGTCTGGCTATTTCCCGCTGGTCCGACGGTATGAAAAATATAAGTGCGATTGCCATAAAAAGTCCCAGGGCACCAAAAAGTTTCTTTCGGTCAACATAAAAGGGGTATGCTTTTTTAAAGTTTATGGAACGTGCTGCTTTTACCGCATCAAAGCGTTGAATGCGCGCAATGGGGCTATTGTCATCTTTTAATTCAAGCGCAGTCACCAGTCTTTCCTTAAGGCCCAGCTTATCCCCCTGTACTGCCACCGCCTTATAATCGGGAAACATAAAAACTGCTGCAACAAGGGCGGCAAAAAAAGAAATGCCTATGCATAAAAACACTTTATTTAATGCAAAAGCAACGGGCACAAAAAGGGCTGCTGTTGCCACAATGACACCAACCGCTCCGCCTATGCACAAGCCCCAAAGGATGCAGTCAAGGGCACGGTTTATAAACATGCGCCTCCGCAGCGGTTTCAATACACGAAACAACTCCATAATACCCATACATATCCCCCCTTTTTTGGCTTCCTTATCTTTCTTTATCTTTCTTTCACTGGTCTGATGATCAAAGCACTAAGCCATAAAAAAATTGCAGACATGACTATACTGAAGGCTATATTTATTATCCAGGGAAGATTTGCAATGAAACCTCCTCCACTCATGTTAAATAAACTTCTCACAAAGCTAAAATAACCGGTCTGCTTATCCAATATGGCACCTAAACCAATAAACGGGTTTGGGCACAGTATAACAATTGCTTCCCAGGTACCGGGTGCCCTCCCAAAAAGAGCATGGGTGAAAGAGCCGTAAAATGCAAAACCTATGAGTGTCGCTATTGTAATGAACAAAACAAAGGTGTACGTCATAATGGTTGCAACCGTTGTCTTCTTAAACATGGATGAAAAGAAGATCCCGACACTTCCCAGAAAAACAGCTGTGATAATCTGGAACAAAAAAATCATTAAAACATCTACAGGGGACAGTCCTCCATACAGAAAAATAATACTAAATATGGGTATGGACGATATTATTAACAAAATAATATGGCTCAGGGATGCTGTAAGTTTTCCAATAATGATGGACCATGAGGACAGGCGCGTACAAAGAAGCAAATCCAATGTCTGCCTTTCCCTCTCACCGCTTATAGAAGGTGCTGTTATTGCAGGGGTAATAAAAAGAAGCAGTCCCAATTGAAACATGGCCAGCAAGGTATAAAGGTCAAGGGCTGTTCTGGGGTCAAAACCTGCTAAATACCTGCTGAGGTTGTTTAACACAAAAAACAATATTGCCCCGCCACCCAATAACACCAGATAAGCAGTGAGCAAGGCAGGTGCTTTCCATCCTCTCATCTTTATTTTTGCTTCTTTCTCCAGCACAGGATTAATTCTTATTTTCATCCTGAAGCACCCCCTCTGTAATCCTCATAAAAACATCCTCAAGATTTCTTTGTACTTCACCAAAGAAAACCACATGTACATCATTTTTTATCAGTTCATGCAGCATAAGTGATGCCTGTTCATCGCTTCCCTTAAAGCCTACCTCGATATTGTCCGTATTTCTGATGATACCATCCACCATGGGTTGTTCCTGGATTATGCGTATAGCCGTATCCTCGTCTCCCAGCACTTTTACGCGGAAAGTCCTGGTGCCGTGGGATTGAAGCATGATTTCATCCACACTGCCCGATACAATCATTTTACCCTTTTCTATTATACCTATGGAAGTACATAACTCGGCCAATTCGGGTAAAATATGCGAACTTATTAATATGGTTTTACCCATTTTTTTCAATTCCTTCAGTATTTCTTTCATCTCAACCCTTGCCCTGGGATCCAGGCCGGAAGCCGGTTCATCCAATATAAGAAGCAGTGGATCGTGCACCAGGCTGCGGGCAAGGCATAACCTCTGCTTCATTCCACGGGATAAGGAATCCACATATGCATCCCTCTTATCGGATAAATCCACCAGCTCCAGCAGGTCGTCAATAATCTTTTTACGTTGGTAAGAAGCAATCCCATAGGCTGCACAGTAAAAGTCCAAATACTCATCCACCTTCAAATCATCATATACCCCAAAAAAGTCGGGCATGTACCCTATCTTTCCCCTTATTTCTTTTATGTTTTTACTCAGGTCCACGCCATCTATAAGCACTCTTCCGGAAGTGGGCTGCATCAATCCTGCCACTATTTTCATGGTTGTCGTCTTCCCAGCCCCGTTTGGTCCGACAAATCCAAATATATCCCCCCTCGGTATTTCAAGGGATAATCCACTTACCGCCAGAAATTTTCCATATCTCTTTGTCAAATTATCAATTACGAGCATTACCGGATCACCCCTTCCAGTTCTATATCAGGACAATTAATCCATCCATGAAAACCTTTTGACGGAACACCGGAAGCTGCTTCGCTTTCAACATTAAACATAACCCTTATTTCATTTTGCCGGGATATATACTCGGAAACAATACTATTATCCACATGATAAAAGGAAGTCATTTCCTCCCACTGGTCCTTCGCAAAGTTATACAATAAAAGCTTAAAATTTCCCTGCATTTTCATATCCATGGAATGCCAGTTTAATGTAAAGGCTTCTACTTTTATTTGTGAAGGTATATTAAATTTGAAGACAGCATTACCTACCCCTTCAATGCTTACCGCTCCCGGATTATAAATATCAGCATTGGCACTGGCATTCCCTTCCGTATATTCCACCGTACCTTTCAAAAAACCATAGGGCAACTGCACTGTTTCTCCTTTAACAAAATTTAAATCCATGGGAATTACAATCATGTTCTGATAATATTTCTTTACATCTTTTTCATTGACAATTACATCAAACTGCAAATCCGCATCGTTCCAGCCAAAAAGTATGGGTGTGGAAGTGCTACTGGTATTTAAACGATTTGTCATGCTGTAATACTCAAATATTAATCTTCTCTGCTGATTTAGCCTCGATTTATCATCCCTTGCTATCACAGGCTGATATACATCCTGTCCAAAAATTTTGTTCATCAACCCATAATAATCATTATTCCCATTGTACACATTTTCAAGGGGCTGGTCAATCTCTATTGTCTGGGCTCTTTCAATATCGCCGATTTTTGCAAAGCTGTTGCCCATTACAATAAATGCATCCTCTATCTTAAATCCCGTATTATTCTTAATACTTCCTTTTAATACATTATTGGAAATCACCACAGAATTATCTATGCTATCGGAAAAAGCTACTTTTTTCTTCATAATGAAACTGCTGAAATCCCAAATTCCTTTATCATAAAATTCAACTTCCGGTTGGTCTCCAAGAATAAATTTTGATATGATTTTTTTATCTCTTTCTTCCTGTGGCCCCCCATAGTAATAGGATGTATAGGGGTTTGCAGTAAAATCCACGTCCACATCTTTTGAAGTCTTAATCCTTACCGTACCCCTTTTTGGATTAAACAGCCCCGTATGAGCCGAAACATCTATACTCTTGCTGTCATCTTTATATTCTATAATGGACACGATACTTGCCACAGCCGTCGAAAATCGGGTACCAAAACCAACAATATACATACCAATGCTAAAGACAAGCACTATAGCAGGAATTGTAATCCAGGACCATTCCCTTTTGTCCCTTTTCTTTAATACCAGGTAGTTAACCGGCCCTACAATAATTATAAAGGAACCTATGATTAAAATTAATAAAATCAAAGAAGGTGTTTCAATCGATGGAATATAACGCAGTGCGTTATTCATTGCATGATAAAAGCTGTATTCTATTTTAGAATTTAATTCATCCCCCCGGAAATAGGGTGCAATGGTAGAATAAACAAGTTTCTGCCAAACAGCCTGATTACCGGCATCCCAGCTTGAAAACGGTTCTAATCCAGCATCAAAGGCAAAAAAGCTGACAAAACCCTTTCCAAATTGTGTGGAAGTAATTAGCGGAATATCCTCCTGCTGCAACAGGATGCTCCCCTTCTTTACGTTTAGCATTGAAACCGGCATCCTGACCCCGCCGGATGTCATTTCTTTGCCCGTATAATCTTCAAAGGCTAAAAAAGATGATAATTCAACTGTCGGTGCAACATCCACCATCTTGAGCTCTTCAGGCAGAGCATTTAATACTTTTTTAGAATTGGGACCCGTGCCCACTACCAGCAGTCCGCCCTTTTCTACCCATTGTACCAAAAGCTCTTTTTTTTCACTGCTTAATGTGGACATATCGAAATTATTAATGAGCAGTATATTGAAATTTTCCAGCACCTTTTCGTTGCTTGGAAAAGTCTTTTCATTTAAAGCAGCCATTTCACTTTGTATGGGCATATTTTGACTGCTGAAATCCCCTCCCGACAAATACCTCAGCCCAGATGCATCGTCGGTCAGTACCCCTATAAACAATGTATTGGGATTTAAGGATTTTTTAAAGTAGTATTTTTGTTCTTTAATCACTTTATTGTTCTGAATAATTTGCACATCCACCGATGCGCGGGTTCTGTTAACAGGTGCCACAATGGTAACCTGCTTTTCTCCTCCCTTTGCCACGTTGAAAGGCATGGAATAGGCAGACTTGAACTCGTATCCATAACTGTCTGAAATAACCTGAATATCACCGGTAAAGTCCTCACCATAATTTTTTACGGTAATAACAAAGGGAACCCAGCCATTGACCTTATGTACCCCGTCAAAACCACCTTCAATGCTTGTAATCTCCAATCCGCTGTCTCCATAAACAGGGAAGGAAAGTATCAAAAGGAATAATGCAGCTAATAAACCTCTCTTTATAATTTCAAACCAATTTATTGCTTTACTTAAATGCAACATATACACCCCCTGTTTTTGGTTAGACGGTATTTTACAATTAAAAGTTCCTCCCCAGCAAAAAAAAACGGAATCTTTCCGCCTAAATAGAAGATTTGTAAAGCTTTTTATATACATTATATTCATTTAACACTTTTCGCACATATAACTCGGTTTCTTTAAAGGGAATTTTATCCAGAGTTTTTCCTGACTTGCTTAGGCTTTTATCCTGAAGCCAGCGGTTAACGTTACCGCTGCCGCCATTGTATGCCGCAAGTACAAGGTATATATCGCCGTTGAACTCTTTTTGTAAATTGTTCAAATACCAACATCCTATACGGATGTTTATCTCGGGATCGAACAATTGTTCAATACTAAAATCATGCAATTCCAACTGTTCTGCGCCCCACAAAGCCGTTTGATCGGTAATCTGCATCAAACCCTTGGCCCCCTTATGGGACTGGGCATTTGCTTTAAAATTGCTTTCAACTTTTATTATTGCCAGCACCATAAAGGGGTCAATTCCGTTTTCTTCAGCATACTTTACTACATGTTCTTTGTACTTTATGGGATAAGCAAAGCGCAGCAATGCATGGGGATATAAAAGCAGAAAACACACAATTGCTGCCGTAACCGTCAGGAGTAAAAAATACTTATATTTTCTAATATTCACAACTAAAAACACACCATCACCTAACAATCCCTTTTATTTTAATAGTTTTATAACCTGTAATCTAACATGTTCCATATCCTTATTATTATCTATAATAGCCGATGCATAGTGCTTCATCTCATCTTCGCTCATTTGGGATTTTATCCTGTTTTCAGCCTCTTGGGCAGATAACCCGTCCCTCTCCATAATCCTTTTTTTCCTGAGCTCTGCTGCCGCACTCACCACCCAAACCTCATCACACATTTTATACAGACCGGTTTCTATGAGGATGGCTGCATCAATAAGGATGGCGGAAGATGTACTGCCATGTATTTTAATTTCTCTAATTATTTCTTCAATAATGTATTTATGAGTAATTTCATTTAATATTCTTAATTTTTCCCTATCGGCAAAAACTATACTTCCCAGTTTTCTCCTGTCCAGTTCCCCGTTTTCCAGCAATATACCCGGCCCGAAATAATCAATGATTTCCTCCAGCGCTTTTTTACCCTTTTTAACAACTTCCCTTGCCACAATATCCGCATCTATCACATAGACACCCAGTTGACTTGCAATTTGAGATACGGTGCTTTTGCCGCTTCCCGTTCCCCCTGTCAAACCAATTATTTTTACTCCTTGTTTTTTATTATTTTGCATCATACCAACTATCACCCGTATTCAAATCCACTACCAGAGGGACCTTAAGCTGCATTGCCTGCTCCATCTGCTTTCTTACTATTTCTTTTACTTCTTCCAGCTCACTTTTATGGGTTTCCACGATTAATTCATCATGCACCTGGAGTATTAACCTTGATTTTAAATTCCTCCTTTTTAGTTCACGGTAAACATTTACCATGGCAATTTTAATAATATCGGCAGCAGTACCCTGTATGGGGGTATTCATAGCTATCCTTTCGCCAAAGGAACGGGTGACAAAGCTTTTTGCCTGCAGTTCAGGGATATACCGCCTTCTGTTTAATAAGGTGGTCACATATCCTTGCTTTTTCCCCAGTTCCACAATATCTGTCATATATTGATGCACTTTGCTGTACTTAGAAAAATAATTGTCAATGTATTGTTTTGCTTCTTTTCTGGTAATTCCAAGGTCCTGGGCCAGGCTAAAATCTCCGATCCCATATACAATCCCAAAGTTAACAGCCTTTGCCCGTCCCCTCATGGCCGGAGTTACCTCTTCTATGGGTACACCAAACACCTGCGAAGCAGTTCTTTTATGTATGTCTTCATTTTTATTAAACGCCTCAATCATATTTGGGTCATCCGAAATATGGGCCAGCACCCTCAACTCGATTTGAGAGTAATCCGCATCCAGCAGCACATATTCATCACTGGAAGCTATGAACATTTTTCGTATTTCGCGTCCCAGTTCCAGTTTAATGGGTATATTTTGAAGATTTGGCTCGGTGCTGCTGATCCTTCCTGTCACAGTAACGGTTTGATTAAAGCTTGAATGAATTTTACCCGTCTGAGGGTTTATTACATTTAACAGCCCGTCGGCATAGGTTGATTTTAGCTTTACCAACTGCCTGTATTCTATAAGAAGGCTTATAATTTCATGCTTTCCTTTTAGCTTTTCCAATACTTCCACATCGGTAGAATACCCTGTTTTTGTCTTTTTGACAACCGGTAAACCCAGTTTATCAAAAAGGATTACACCTAATTGCTTTGTAGAGTTAATATTAAATTCTTCCCCTGCCAGTGCATATATCTTACCAGTCACCTCATTTATTCTTTCATCCAACATAAGGGAAAACTGTCTAAGCTTTTCCCGGTCAACCTTAAACCCTATTATCTGCATATCTGCAAGCACTTCTACCAGGGGCAGCTCCACTTCGTAATAAAGCTTCTTCTGACCGTATTCCTCCAGCTTGGCATCAATTGCGTTAAAAACCTTCGGCAAAGCAAGCACCTGCCGGCACCCCATATGTACCGCAGTTTCTTTATCAATCTCATACAGTGAAATCCTATTTCTGCCTTTGCCCAAAATATCTTCCATGGACGGAATATTTTCTCCGACCCACTCACGCAAAACCTGGTCAATGGCATAGGAACTTCTTGAGGGATTCATGATATAGGATGCAATCATTGTATCAAAGAATATACCCTTCAGTTTAATGCCATGCTGATTTAACAATACAATGTCATCCTTAATGTTGTGCCCAATTTTTCTTATGTTTTCATCTTCAAATATAGGCTTCAATACAGCCATTGCTTCATCCGGTTTTAAATCACTGTTAAAATCAATATATGCTGCCTGACTTGGTCCTAAAGCAATGGAAATGGCAATTACAGGATAATCCGCCTGCATGTTTTGGGTATATAATAAATAGGTTAGTTCTTTCTTATGAATAACTGTTTCCACAACCTTCTTTAGCATCTCCATAGATGTTATGTGCTGATGTTCTTCTTCCGCAGTCCCTGTTATGTTTTTGACTTCTTCCAGCCCAAGCTTTTTTATAAAGCTGTTAAACTCCAGCTTTCGGAATATGCTGAGCAGTTCTTCACGATTATAGTCCTTAATCCGGCAATCCTCAAACCTGATATCAATGGGAACATCCCTGTCAATGGTTGCTAATTTTTTACTTAAAAAAGCTATCTCGCGGTTTTCCACTAAAGCCTGTTTTTTTCTGCCGTTTAGTTCTTCTATGTTTTCATAAATATTTTCTATGCTCTTGTATTGCTGGATTAGGGAAAAGGCTGTTTTTTCCCCAATTCCCGGGACACCTGGTATATTATCCGAAGGATCCCCCATCAGCCCCTTAACATCAATGAACTGCCGGGGCGTTACACCATATTTTTTGAAAACCTCTGCTTCATCATAATCTTCTGTTTTTGTAACTCCCTTGCTGGTAGTGGTAAGCTTTATCCTTGTTGTGCAGGACGCAAGCTGCAGGGAATCCCTGTCCCCCGTTACAATTATACATTGTATATCATTTTCTTCGCATCTATGCGATACCGTGCCAATGATATCATCGGCTTCATAGCCTTCCTTTTCAATAACTGTTATATTCATTGCAGCAAGTATCTGCTTCATTATTGGAAGCTGAACGGCCAGTTCATCAGGCATCTTTTTTCTGTGCGCCTTATACTGTTCATACTCCTTATGCCTGAAGGTGGGTGCTTTCATATCAAAAGCAACACATATATAATCAGGTTTTTCTTCTTCCATGTATTTAAACAATATGTTCAGGAACCCGTATATGGCATTGGTATAAAGCCCTTCCGAATTGGATAGAAACTGGATTCCATAAAAGGCCCTGTTCAATATGCTATTGCCATCCACAATCATAAGCTTTTTCTTGTCCATAAAAAAAATCTCCTTAAGAAATACTTACTTCATTGTCAATACCATGTTTGTATATTTTTACCGTTACACGATCACCTTGTTTATAATTCGTGTCGCGTATAAGCTGAATTGGGACTGAAATTTCAAACATCCCATTTTCTATGATTATATAGGCATTTCCATCTTCAATCCTATCTATAACACCAACAAAACTCATATAAACCTCCGTAAAAAATACATCAAAATAAGCTGCTTGCATAGCCGATTCTGCTTTTATGAGTCCATGTTTTACATGCCATTTTATATTATAACCTATATAATCATATTTTTGTATAAGTTTCTAAATAAAAAAGGATAAACCGTTGCGGCTTATCCTTTTTAAATAGTTTCTAAATATATTGAATACTTATCCCTGGAATCTTCCAGTTCCCAAATATCATTTTTAAGGTTTTCCTGCTGCTTTATAAGTTCTGCAATTTGTTTTTGTATAGCATTCTTTTCTTCCTGCGTAGTAGCTTTATTTAACTTTTCTTCCATCTCAGATATTTGTTCACCCAGTCTATTGGATTTATCAACCAAGTTCTTATAATTATCCGTTTCATCTTGTTCCACGGTCTTGACCGTTAACTTAATACCCGTTGATTTAATATATTGCTCCAATTCGGAATAAACTTCCTTTGAAACCCGTATTACCTGAATACCCGATTTATTGATAACCTTGTATTGACCCTCATATTCCGCCAGTTTATCTTGAATCTTCTCCCATAATACATTCAACTCTTCTTTTTTTACTTTTACAATGGCTTTATATGAAATAACAGGCTTATTATCTCCATTTAAACTGCAACAAACCTGAGCATTCTCATCATACAAGGATGGGCTTACCTGTCCACCTAATCCTTGAGTTTTAATTCCCGCATCATCCGGTTGTTCATCTGGCAAAGCGGCCGCTCTTTCACTTGTCGGCCCAATTTGTCTTTGGACCGCTTCCTCTTCCGATGCTCCATCAATGGACCTATTTCTAACCGATTCATCCCCAGAAGACTGCCTATCAGGAACTTCCTCCGGTGCAACCTCTCTGACAACATCTTCCGATATAGGCGCTGAAAAGGCTACGGCATCATTTATTTTTTCCGGCGGTTTTTCATCTTTGTAAACCTTTTTCTCGTATCCTGCATCCAACTCACTCTGTGCATCCCCCGAAGCCTTCTCCTGTGCTTCCTGGGCTAATATCCCGACCGTATCATAACTTAACTGAGCATCATTCACATAAGCCTTTTCATATTTATATAGAGGTGCAAGAAACTTTAAATTCAACAAAAATACCAATAGTATTCCTGCCGCCAACCCAGAGTATATTCGCCAGTTTAAATACCAAGGAGGTGTTTTATGCTTTACTTGTACAAGTTTCTCATGCAACTCTTGCTTAAAATTTGCAGGTAATTCAATTTCTTCCATGTCATTGCATATTTTAACAACCGACTGCAAAAAATCCAGTTCCTTTTTACACTGCTCGCATGCCTGTATATGCTCTTCAAATTGAGCCAACTCAATGCCTTGCAGTTGTTTATCAATATACAACGACATCCTATCCCTTGCCTGTTCACAACTAAACATCAATCAGCCCTCCTTTCATTTATTTGACGTTATAATCATTTAAAAGTTCCTTTCTTTTTAATAGTATGTTTTTTAAAGAATTCCGGGCCCTGTTGATGCGAGATTTTACAGTACCTAATGAACATTGAAGAATATCAGCAATCTCATCATAGGACAATCCTTGAATATCTCTCAAAATAATAACAATTTTATGTTCATTATTCAAGCGCTCAATAGCTTTTTTTACTTCATTCTCTAATTCTTTTCTTTCAACAATTTCATCAGGGTGTGGGCCTTGGTCCTCAACCTGCATATCAATTTCCCCGTCTTCCAACTGGATGGTAGAGTTAATGGACACAACCGTTGCCTTTTTCCTTTTTCTAATCTCATCCAGACATACATTTGTTGCTATCCTGTAAATCCAAGTTGATAAGGAAGATTCTTCTTTAAAATTGGTGATGGACTTAAATACCTTTAGAAAAACTTCCTGGGCAACATCCGAAGCATCTTCGGTATTTCCTAACATCCTAAAAGCTATACCAAAAACCTTCTTTTGATAGCTCTCAATCAGCTGCTCAAAGGCTTCCACATCACCATTTTTACATTTTTGAATTAACAATTTCTCGTGACTCATTGTCTGGATCACTCCCTTGTTAGGAATTGAATAGTATTGCTTATCCAAGCAACCTGATATAATTTTCGTAATTCTGCTGCATTTCCTGCAGGCTGTCCCCACCAAACTTCTCTACCAACGCAAAGGCAATCTCCCAAGCAACCACTGCCTGACCTACCACACTGGCAGCCGGAACCGCACAGGTATCGGACCTTTCTATACTTGCTTCATATGCCTCTTTTGAGTGAATATCTACGCTCATTAGGGGCTTATATAAAGTAGGAATTGGTTTCATAGCAGCACGGACGACCAAAGCTTCTCCATTGGTCATCCCTCCCTCTATTCCTCCGGCATGGTTGGTTTTCCTGTAATATCCCTTTTCTTCTGAATAAAATATCTCATCGTGCACCTTTGAACCGGGAAGCTTTGAGCACTCAAAGCCCAATCCGAACTCCACTCCTTTTATTGCCTGTATGCTCATCAAACCGGCAGCAATACGACTGTCCAACCTTCTGTCCCAGTGCACATAACTTCCCAGGCCTACCGGAAGTCCTGTTACAATGACCTCAAACACCCCTCCGACCGAATCGCCCTGTTGTTTAGCCTCATTAATATACTCAATCATTCTTGCCTCTGCTTCCGGATCGGCACAACGGAGCTGTGAATTGGCCACTGCTTCATCAAATTTTTCCGAATCATACGTAACGGAGGATTTAACGGTACCAATCGAGACAACATGACTCTTTATGTTAATACCAAAGTTTTCGATAAATTGCTGTGCCACACTGCCAACTGCAACCCGGATTGCCGTTTCCCGGGCACTTGCCCGCTCCAGCACATTTCGTATATCCAAATGCTGATACTTTAAGCATCCGCTAAGATCTGCATGTCCCGGTCTTGGCTTGGTTACAATCCTGTCATGAACAATTTCTTTATCACTCATTATACTTTCCCAATTCTTCCAATCCTTATTTTCAATCTTCAGGGCTATCGGACTTCCTAATGTTTTAAAATTTCTTACCCCCGACAATATCTCAACCACATCCTTCTCAATCTTCATTCTTCCGCCACGTCCATACCCGCTTTGCCGGAGGGCTAACTGGCCATTGATCTTATTTACATCTATATGTACATTAGAAGGCATCCCTTCTATAATTGCCACTAAGCATTTTCCATGAGTTTCACCTGCAGTAAGATATCTTAACATTTTCCAATGATCACCTCTAAGTTAATTATTCTCCAAAATATATTACCAATTATTTCATATGATTTCAATACGGACAACAAATTGTAGTTATTGTAACATAAATTTATTACAAAACTATTTAATATTCTATTTTCAATGATAATTTTATTAGTTTATAATGAAAACATAATACATTTTTCAAAAAAACTATTGCTTTTTTTAATCACATACTGTATAATTAACAATGTTCTCACAAGTATTTGCCGAAGTGGTGGAATTGGCAGACGCGCTGGACTCAAAATCCAGTCTGGTTTACCCCAGGTGCGGGTTCGACTCCCGCCTTCGGCACCAGAACTGTTTGCGCAAACATATAGCTTTAATAAAAATCAATGCTGTTGCACAATTAACAAATAGTAATTGTGTGGCAGCTTATTTAATTTGGCCAAAAACGAAAAATGCGAGTCCAAAAGGACCCGCACTACTGCGGCCTGGTCAGTTCCCCTCTCAAATCAGTTTCCATTAGTTTTTTCACAGTTTCCAGGTCATATCCCTTGCTGAAAAGATAATAAAGCTTGGCTACCGCAGCCTCCACGGTCATATCATACCCGCTTACGGCGCCTGCTTTGGCCAGGTCACGGCTTGCCGCGTATTCTCCGATTATGGCCGAACCTTTCAGACACTGGGAGCATACCACAATGACAGTGCCGTTTTCCCTGGCTTTCTCCAGTATTTTAAGAAAAGCTCCATGGTTTTCCGGTATGTTCCCTGTACCAAAGGCTTCAATCACAAGGCCTTTCAAATTGGATGTAATTATCTTGTCAAACACTTCATACTGTATCCCCGGGAACAGCTTCAGCACAGCAATCTGATGGTCACTGAACTCGGTAAGTTTCAGACCGCTTCCGGCTTTCCTTATAAGTCTCTCGTTCAGAGTTATTCTGACGCCAACATCCGCAAGAGACGGATAGTTCGGCGAATCAAAAGCTATCAGGCCATCGGCGCTGACTTTTGTGGAGCGGTTGCCTCTGAAAAGCCTGTTGCTAAAGTACAGGCAGACCTCAGGAACCCTATAATTGCCGGCTATCATCAGGGCGGTGATGAGGTTGTCCCTGGCATCAGACCTTACCTCGCAAAGAGGAATCTGCGAGCCTGTCAGAATCACCGGCTTTGTGAGCTCTTCCAACATGAAGGAAAGGGCTGAAGCCGTATATGCCATGGTATCTGTTCCATGCAAAATGACAAATCCGTCGTACCGGTCGTATTTGTCTTCAATATCCCTGGCTATTTTCACCCATTCCTGCAAGGAAATATTTGAAGAATCCAGCAGGGGGCTGTATTCAACCAGGTCGAATTCCGGCACCTCCGGATGGTCCAGTTCGCTTATCCTGGAAAGGGCTGAACGGAAAAAGCCTTCCTTGGGCGCGTACCCATGTTCCGTCCTTGCCATTCCGATAGTTCCGCCGGTATGAATCATACAGACTTTTTTTCTCATAATTTTCACTCCATCTTTATGCCGCATATATCGCTTAATATAAATTTCAGAAAACATCATGGGTTTCCGCAGCAAAAAACAGCCGTTTTAAAAACACTTTTTTTATAAAAGTGACAAAAGGACTGTCTTATGCAGACAGTCCTTCCCTCGGCTGAACATCCGATTACAGCTTGGACGCTGCATTTGTGGAACTGTAGTCCCAGTTTACAGCATCAAGCTTTTTAATTGCATCAACAACGCAGTCAACCAATACCTTGGTCATCTTTTCTCCCTTTTCAACAGTGGCTTTTGTGGCGTCGCCCGTATTCCCGGTGTTGGTAAGTTCGGCAAAATCCCATTTTATCTCGATCTTGTCAGGAAGGTGGTCCGGAACTACGCAGGTAGCAAGCTCCTTTTCACACCATTCGGGGAACAGGTAATATACAATGGAAGTTTCTCCTTCACCGCCATGTCCAAGCCCGTTCCATACCTCAAAGGTATCCGGAGGAAGGAGTTCCCCTGCTGTCACCCACCACTGGGGCAGGGCCGCAATCCGGGCATCAGGATATTTTTCTTTAATTTTGCGGGAGGCAATTTCAATTGGAGCTATATTCCCGTCATGCCCATTCATCAGGAAAATCCTGTTTATTCCGTTCCTCAATACGGATTCCAGGATATCATAGATTACCTGGGTAACCGTATCATAAGACAAAGTAATGGTAAAGGGGAACGTGTCATAATGCCCGCTGTAGCCAACAGTAATAGGTGGCAGAACAAGCAGTCCCTCTACCCTGTCAGCTACCATGCAGGACAGCTTATATGCCACAAGCGTGTCCGTACCTTCCGGCAGGTGCAGTCCATGGGCCTCACAGGATCCTATAGCCAGAATCGCCTTGTTGTAGTTACCTTTTTTTACTTGATTTGCTGTAAGTTTAAGTAATTCATGATTAGCCATATCACAACCCACCCTTTCTGAGCACGAAATTGTGCTTGATTAGTTAGTTTTACGGCAGTTCTATTATTCAGGCAATACTTCCTTTATAAATACAAACTTGCCGTTTTCAACCTTGTTGATGGTTACCGACTTGACAGGTACACGGCTTCCATCTTTATATGTTACCGTACCGGTGACGCCTGCCAAGTTCTGTGTAGCAGCAATAGCGTCGCGGATAGCTTTGGGATCGTTAATATCGGTAGCACGGTTCAACGCATCGGCAATCAGGTACATGGTATCATATCCAAGTCCTGCAAATGCATTTTCAGGAGCGGTGCCATATTCTTTCTTATAAGCTTCGATGAACTGCTGGACCTTGGGATCCTGGTTCTCCATGGAAGCATGGGTTCCTACATAAGTGTTGTCGGCAGCTGCCCCTGCCACTTCAATAAGTAGCGGAGTATCGAATCCGTCACCGCTGATGATCGGGAGGGTAACGCCCTTGTCCCTGAACTGTTTTACAACAACACCCGCGTCATCGGGAACACCGGATATGAAAATGATTTCAGCGCCGCTGTTAGATGCAAGGAACCTGTCTATCTGAGCCGAAAAGTCGGGGTCTTTGTTCATGTAGTTGTCAGTAAGGACAATCTCGCCGCCGTTGGCTATGTATCTTTCCTGGAAGAAGTGAGCCAGCGTCTTGGTAAACTCCATGGACTGGTCAATTAACAAATAGCACTTTTTCAGGCCTAAATCGTTAATTGCAAAGTCCGCACAGGCGTAAGCCTGAATATTGTCTCCAAAAGGAGCAAGGAACGCGAATTCTCCTACCTGGTCCGGAAGTGTCGGAAGCGTAGCACCTGATGTGATGAACGGAATTCCTTTTTCCTGGCAAATATTTCCTGCAGCCAAAGCATAGTTGGAATCCGAGAGTCCTGCCACAACAACGCACTTGTCCACGTCAATCATCTTTTTAGTGTTATTGGCAACGGTCGCCTGGTCTGTTTTTCCGTCATAGGAAACAACATTGATCTTTTTGCCTTTTATTCCTCCCTTTTCATTGATTTCTTTCGCTGCCAACTTGAAACCATTGAGGGATGGCTTGTCTAGTGATGCCTGACCGCCTGTCACGTTATAAATAGCTCCAATGTTGATAGTGTCGGCCTTTTTACCTCCTCCGCAAGCCGCCAGTGAAGCCGCCAACGAAAGAATCAGTAAAAGAGTTAATACTTTTTGTAATTTTCTCATTTTACCTACTCCTTTCTTTTTTAATTTTAAATATTTGATTGTTTATTGCCATTCTCAAATAAATTTGAGAACTATGCACCTTTTGATTTAAGACGGGATCTAAATACTTTAATCTTATATGCAACAATGTCGCAAAGCTTTTTGTATTCCGACTTCTTCAATACGCTTGAGTAGGTCTTTGCGGAAAACAGGCTTTCTGTGATAATTTCGCTGTATCCCATAATACCCTGTCTCCGGAATATGATAATCACGATCAAAAGGGCGGCCATGATCAGGTTTGAAGCACCGTACAGTTCCGGCAGTCTTATCCCGAATACCTCTATCCCGGTTTCAAGGGGGGCTAAAAGCTCCGGTATGAAAGTCATCAGCAAAGAACCTACCACAGCTCCGCTTAAAGATGACATTCCACCGATGATTGATGTTTCTACGATTTTAAAACTGGCATCAATATAGAAGAATTTACCGGAAATAACACTCTGCATGTGGCCCCAAAGTCCTCCTGCCACACCGGCCATAAAAGCGCTTATGCAGAAAGCTGATATTTTCTTCGTAGTCAGATTGATGCCAATGGTTTGGGCCGCCACATAATCATCCCGCATGGCGATTAGTCCCCGACCGTAAGAGCTTCTTATAAGGCGGTAAAGAATAAACAGGCAAATTACCGCTGTGCCGAAGATGATCCATGTGGAAGCGTAATTCGGAAGGCCGGTTACGCCTCTTGCCCCGTTAGTCAGCTGATCCTCGTTGTCAAGCACAGCACGGACAATAACAATTAGACCGATGGTAGCCACTGACAGATAGTGTCCCTTGAACCTTAAAACAGGAAATCCTATCAGCAAAGCAACAATGGCAGCCAGAATACCTCCTATTATCAGCGCCACCGGATAGGGCAGTTTCATGTAAATCAGCCATTCAGGAAGTCCCGGCATGGAAATGAGCTTCTGGTTAGCGGGCAATGTCAGTATGGCTGCGGCATAGGCACCTATTGCCATAAAGGCTGCATGGCCCATGGAAAACATGCCGGAGAACCCGTTGACCAGGTTCAGGCTTGCAACAAGGATAACATTTATGCCGAACAGATTGACCAGCCCGGCATAGTAACTACCGCTGCTAAATCCGCAGATAACAATCACTATAAGCGGGATCAGTACGAATACGATAAATCTAAAGAGGTCGCTATCTCTCAATCTCATCAGCTTCTACCCCCCTCTTTTGAACCTAAAATCCCGTAGGGCCTGACCAGAAGAACAAGGATTAACAGGACAAAAACGAAAGCATCACGGTAAGCAGTTAAGTCCGTCGGCATGAGGCCTGCAAACAGCATTTCTGCAATGCCAAGGATGAATCCGCCCAGTACCGCTCCGCTCAAGCTGCCGATGCCGCCTAAAACCGCAGCACAAAATGCTTTCAGCCCGGGGACAAATCCCATCAGGGGGTCAATGGTCTTGTATTCTCCGGCCAGCATAAGTCCGGAAAGGGCAGCAAGCCCTGAACCAATTGCAAAGGCAGTTACAATAACAGCATTTATATTGATTCCCATTAATTTTGAAGCATTCAGGTTATCGGAACATGCTCTCATGGCCATACCAATACGGGTCTTTTTTATTACCAGGGACAATACAATAAGGATAATAAATACTGCCGCAAAAGTAATGATGTTCATGGTTGACAGCTTGATAAACCCTATGGTATGCAGCCTGGATAAGTATTCGGGCAAATGGAAAGCTCTTCTTTGGGGAGAAAATAACATCATGATCAAGTTTTGCAGAAATATGGAAACAGCCAGCGAAGAAATCAAAGTTGCCTCTTCTCCCGCCGTGCGCAAAGGACGGTAGGCAATCCTCTCCGTCGCAAGTCCTACCACTATTGCTATTACAACAGATAACAGGACGGTAATCCAGAGGGGCACTCCGAAAGCAGTCATCAGTACCAAAATGGTATAAACTCCAACCGTCATAATATCCCCATGGGCAAAATTGATAAGCCTCAGTATCCCATAGACCATGGAATACCCGACGGCCACTATGGCATACACGCTCCCCAGCTTAAGCCCGTTAACAGTCTGGATCAGGAAATATATGAAACCATCCATATCAATCACCCCCCAGGTAAGCTTTCTTTACATTCGGATCCTGGATCAAATCGCTGCTTCTTCCTTCCAGCGTAATATTACCTGTTTCAAGAATGTATGCCCTGTCGGATATCTCCAATGCTTCATAAGCGTTCTGCTCAACCAGAAGCATTGTAATGCCTTCTTTTTTCAAAGATTCCAGCACACTGAAAACCTGTTGTGTCATTATTGGGGACAAGCCCATGGAGGGTTCATCCAGCAACAGAAGTTTCGGATTCCCGAGCAAAGCCCTGCCGATTGCAAGCATCTGTTGCTCTCCTCCTGATAAAGTTCCCGCTTGCTGGTGCAGTCTTTGTTTTAAAATGGGGAACAGGGAAAAAACTTTTTCAAAATTTCTTTTAATCACTGATTTATCCCTTTGCAGGTAAGCACCCAGCTTAAGATTCTCCTCGATAGTCATCTTGGTGAAGATTTGCCTTCCTTCCGGCACATGGACAATCCCGCTGGCGACTATGTTGTGACTGGACATTTTCGTAATGTCCTTGCCTTCAAATAAGATTTCTCCTGATTCCGCTTTGAGAAGTCCGGAAATTGTCCTTAATACTGTGGTTTTCCCGGCCCCGTTGGCCCCGATCAGGGCAACCATTTCACCTTTTCGGATCTGCATGGATATGTAGTGCAGCACGCGTATGTTATCGTATTTCACACTTAACTTGTTTATCTCAAGCATTTTTTCTCGACCTCCCCAAGTATGCCTCAATGACTTTCGGGTCGTCTCTGATTGCCTTGGGTTCACCCTCTGCAATAACCTGGCCGCTTGACATTACGTAAATATATTCGCAGAGTCCCATCACAACCTTCATATCGTGCTCGATGAGGAGAATGGTAAGACCGAATTCTTCCTGGATTTTTTTAATAGTCTGCACAAGTTCCATGCTTTCCTGGGGATTCATGCCGGCAGCCGGCTCATCAAGAAGCAATAGTTTCGGCGATGCTGCCAGGATACGCGCAATTTCAAGTTTTCTCTGGGCTCCGTAGGGCAATGAATCAGCCTGTTCCCTTGCATAGGATTCAATACCCATGATACGCAGCATTTCCATTGCCTTTTGCTCCATTTGCTTTTCTTCTTCAATAAACCGTTTGGAACCCACAATTGCCTCTAAATTGTTGTAGGATTTGTGGATTTGCGCACCGATGATTACATTCTGAAGGGCTGAAATTTTCTTAAACAACCTTAGATTCTGATATGTTCTTAAAATTCCCATACGGGCAATCTTATCAGGCTGGCAGCCTGTTATATCCTTTCCATCAAAAATAATTGTTCCTGATGCTGGCTTGAGTAGTCCTGATAGCATGTTTATAACTGTCGTTTTCCCAGCGCCATTCGTCCCTATAAGTCCGTAAATCTTGTTTCTTTCCAGTTTTGCCGAAAAGCCGCTAACCGCTTTCAGGGCTTTGAAATTAATGGAAAGGTCGTTCACTTCCAACAAAAAAGACATTACTCTCCATTGCCCCCCTTTACCTAATGTGTATAATCTTCCGTATCAGCCTCATATTATGTTTTGGAAATTGTTAAATTATTAACTATAAAAATTTTAACTTAAAAAAAAAGTTTAAAAATGCAAGAACATACATTGATGCAACTTCAGCCTCTTTGCCGGGATAAAATCAATTATTGCAGAAAAAACAGTTTATGTATTTTTTGCTAAAATTTTACTAAATTATAATATCATTACCGGTAATGCCTTGTCAAGTGAGGTGAAATCCTTTCCACTTTGTGCTATAATTTTTGTGTAACCGTTTCTGCAATGAAAAAGCAGTGGGAAATTTTCACGTATGCGCCCGGTGATGAGGCAGAAGCAAGGTTATCTACAGTTTTAATTAAAAATCACCCCCACAATAAATATTGTAGGGGTGATTCTTTATTTCAGGTTGATAATATTGAGTTTGTGCCCATCACTCAAATACTAATTTGTCGGCTCGGTAGCAGACAATGAAACAACATTTGATAAGGGGCGCCCATCTGATGTTGCCGGGGTTTCTCCATCCCATACAAATACCTTGACACAATGCCCTGTAATATCCTCGGGTAAGATAAATCCTGCAGAAAGCTTTTCAACCTTTCCTTTGGCAATTACTTTGGAAATATAAGATACATTTATCATCCGGTTGTTTGCATCATAAAGGGCTACAATGGCAAGTACAGGATCATCCGGGGCATCGATGTTTTCAACATTAACATCTGCCGAAATCAGCTTATTGCCCTGCAGGGTAGCCGGCATAAAGATGGTGGTGACAATATATCCACTTTCGGAAGCTTCTTTCGTTACATTCACTACACATGAAGCAGTAAGACTGCCGTCCACTGTCGTTACCGTGATTGTTGCCGTTCCTTCTGCCACTGCCGTCACCTTACCTGCATCATCCACTGTTGCTATGCCGGTATTGCTGGATGAGAACTTTACAGCCTTATTGGTTGCATTGTCCGGTATTACCGTTGCAGTCAGTTGTCCGGTTTCTCCTACTATAAGGTTAAGGCTGTTGGTATTAAGTTTTACACCTGTTACATTTATTTTTATTATCTCGATATAATCGATATTTGCTCCTGTTTCTATCTCCTCTTCATCCAGCTGAATTTTAATTTCTGCTCCTTCCGGGATGTATACATCGAACACTTCCGTTGCAAAAGTATGATAACTCCTGGTAGTTGGTAAAAGGAGGTCCATGGTATAAACTCCATTAATATACAAAGCAAGCTTGCCCGGGTCATTTTCCGTCGAATACCTCACAACGAGTTTGGAACCTTCAACCACATTGGAAATTATCAACCCATCACCCGGGTCTGAGAAAAAGTCTACAACCATACCGCCGGAGGCATTTGCTTCGCTGCTTTTTTTCGTACCGCCTATGGTCGTACCGCTTTCGGCTTCATATCTCGTCACCGTCTCGGGAGGTCTCGTTGTTACCGTAACCACACATTCCGCTGCTTTGGTTCCGTTTGCAGGCGTAGCAGTTATTATTGCCGTACCTTCAGATATTGCATTGACCGTTACCCTTGTGGTACCTGTTGCTTCATCAAATACTGCTCCTGTTACGGTAGCCACCTCTTCATTATCCGATTCAAAGATTACTGTTTTATTTTCTGCATCAAGCGGATATACGGTTGCTATTAATATACCCTTATCACCTGTTTTCATTGCAAGGGATGTCTTGTTTAGAAATACTCCGGGGGCTACTTCTACAGGGTTGAACTTCCACCAGTTAACATTTAACAGGTAACCACTGCCGCCGCTAAATCTAAAGTACAAGTCATGTACTCCCGTTGCACCGCTGATTTGGCAAGACTTTGTAGTCCAGGTCTGCCACCCCCCGGTATTGGTAACATTACAGGTTCCCACCAATGGCCCTGTAGGGCTGTCAAGACGAACTTCAATATTTCCGCCGTTGGTTGCGGATGCTACCCTAATATCAAGGGATTCTGCCCCCGGGCCAAAGTCAACGCCACTAAACATTATCCAGTCCCCGTTTTCGATAAAGCCTACATTTTCTCCGCCCTCGGAACAACTTTCTGTCTGGACACCGGACTGCTGGGTAAATGCTTCTGCTTCATTTATAACATACGGATTTAGATATGTAACCGTTATGGAAATCTTTGCCGTTACGGTATCGCCCAGCACTCCTTTAAAGCTTACGGTTACATTGGTTGAACCTTTTTCCTTAGCCTTTATTACCCCGTTTGCTATCTCTGCAATTTCCGGATACGGATTATCATATGTTGCTTTATCAGTTACATCTTCCGTACTTCCATCCATGTACTCTGCAAATACCTTATAATAGGCGGTGCTGCCTGCAATAAGTGTCGGAGCTTCATTATTTACAGCTAGTTTCTTCAAAGCCAGTTTGCTGTTTAAATCCATTAATGTAATGGTATCAATAGTAATTGCACCATCATCGCCGTCCAACTGCAGTTTAAAGCTTGAACCTGCCGGTATATCTACCGGAACGGTTTGGACTGCATATTCCCCGGACGAAACGCCATTTCCCTCCAGGGAAATATCCTGAGAATAGGTATCGTTTACATACAAGCTAACCTTTACCGTATCCTTTTCGCTACAATACCTGAATGCAATATGCGATACAGTACCGGAAGCGTTAAAAGACACCGAATCCCCTTTGGAAGAAAGTCTTACGGCCTTGCCTCCGGAAGCTTTCTCATCCGTAATGATTTGGGCATTACCACCTAATACGCCGTTTTCTGCTTCATTTGTACCCCAGAGCTCAAATTCTTGGATTCTGGCACCGCCGGAATTATCCTGAGTAGCAGTATTGATGTACAACCGTACATACCTTGCCTTAAAGGTTGGTACATTCCGATCACTTATATTTTGTACATTTCCATAAACCGCATCCACATCCACCCAGTTTTCTCCGTCATCACTCTTTTGAAGTATAAAATCCCTTGCATTATATTTAATATTATCAACCAAACCGGCCTGTTTTACTACCCAACGGCTTATATCATACTCGGCGCCGAGGTCAACTTTTAACCACTCACCGCTCATACCGGCATCATGACACCATCGGGTATCAATTGAGCCATCAACTGCTTTAGCTGCTTCCTCACCGGCAGCTTCACCCGAAGCAGTGACGGTCTTATTCAATGCTATATTTGATAAAATGGGAGCAGTTTCCTCACCTATAAATTGCAAAGCACCATTTAACCGGTAAGTTTTTCCTGCTTCCGTCGGGAAAGAAACAGTGTTATTGCCATAGCGCAAATTACAAACATTACCGGAATTGGACTTGATGCTGACACTTTCCAAAACACCATTGGACCAATTCATTTCTGTAATTGTAAAATTACCGCGGGCTCTAAGTCCCTTTACATAGCCCGTATGCCACTGAGCAGGCAGTGCCGGCAAAAGATTGATTTCATTATCATGGCTCTGCAATAGCATTTCTGCTATTCCGGAAGTAAATGCAAAGTTACCGTCAATCTGGAACGGTGGATGTGCATCCCACAAATTATCATAGAGACGGCCGCCTGAGCTGGCAGGGGCAATAAACAGCCTGATTAAATTATAGGCACGGGCACCGTCTTCCAGCCTTGCCCAACAATTTATTTTCCAGCCTATGGACCAACCGGTTCCCTCATCTCCCCGGGCATTTAACGATGTTATTGCCGCATTAGCAATAGCAGCATTTTTTCTTTTACTTATTTCATACCCCGGGAAAAGTTCGTACAGGTGAGATATATGGCGGTTTTTCTCATTTGGACTGTCCCAGTCAAAGGCCCATTCCTGAAGCTGTCCCCATCTTCCAATGGCATTGGGTTTAATTTGTGAAACCTTGGACTGGAGGACAGAACTGAACGAGGAATCAATACCTAAGATATTGGAAGCCTTGATGACATCTTTAAAAAGCTCGCGGCATATTCCATTATCCATGGTTACTCCGTAACAGCAGTACGCGCCTTGCCCTCCACTGTTAGTAGGTGTTGCAACTTCCGGTGAAGTACTGGGGTTGATTACCAGATACTCCTGACCGTCAATATTTACCGGCTGCATCAAGGTTTGTAAAAAGTCGGCGCTACCTCTTATAACCGGATATATTTCATTCAAATAATCAATATCCTGATTAAAGTTATAGGCATCATATAGCATATTGGAAATCCAAGCTCCACCGGTCGGCCAGAATCCCCATTCGCCGTCTATTGGAGCAGTCCGGTTCCACAAATCGGTATTATGATGCAGTACCCATCCATTGGTTATATTATAATGAACACGGGCAGTTTCATTTCCCCGCTCCTGCAGCGACTTTGCCTTTTCCACAAACGGCCTGAAACATTCTTCCAGGTTGGTTGTAAAAGCCGGCCAATAGTTCATTTCATAATTGATATTTGTCGTATATTTACTGTCCCAAGGCGGATTACGGAACTTATTCCAAATCCCTTGCAAATTCATAGGCTGCGAATCACGGGAAGCACAAATCATCAGGTACCTTCCATATTGGAAAAGCACTTTTACCAATTTAGGATCATTAGTAGTTCTAAATTCTGCAATCCTCTGTCCCATAGGCTTGCCATTCTCACTGCCGCTACCGCCCAGGTCCAGATCCACCCTCTTGAATAAATTCTGGTAATCTGATACATGATTGTTGTACAAGGTTGTATAGGATTTTGTCGAAGCATTGTTAATATCGTCAATGGCTTTTCCTTGCTCGTCCCCGTTCACGGTTTTGTAATCTACAAAATTAGTACGAATAGAGGTAAGAATAATCACCGAATCCGCATTGGTAACGGTTATGCTGTTGGTGCCGGCTGAGACGGTTCCATTTGTATTAATAATCTTGGAACGAGTTGAAAATCTCAGCGCATAACCCACACCTGGATCGGAATCCCCATGTCCGTTCATGACCAGGGTATCCGAACCCGACGTGGAAACGGTATATTGACCTGACAGGGGACATTCATAAGTGGCGGTAAAGGACACGGCCCCGGGTGCACTTGCCGTTATTCTGGTTACCAAAACTTGATCGGGATAACTGACAAAAGACTCACGGTGATAATTGACTCCATTGTAGGTGTAATCACAGGAAACAACGCCGGTATTCATATCCAGCTGTCTTGAATAATTAGAAACAGAAGTGTGGCCAAACGCCAATTTTAGACTACCAATCGGCAGGTACCTTGCTTCTCCGCCGCCGATCATATTATTTCTGATTAGCTCATCCGCTTCCTTGTATCTCCCTTGAAGCGTAAGGCTTTGCGCCTGCGCCAGATAATTTGCGGCTCCCTGTTTATTATTGTTGCTCGGTCCGCCGCTCCAAAAAGTGGCTTCGTTCAAATCAATTCTTTCATCCGGATAATTACCGTATACCGCAGCCCCAATACGGCCGTTTCCAATAGGTAGTGCTTTATAAAAGGATTCATTTATATCGTAGGCATTACCCGAAAAATTGGTTCCGGCCATAGTGTTATACTTTAGTATAAGATCATCATCCGAAGAAAAAATGTTTTCCGAAGAGGCAACATCATTTGAAGCAGCAAACGCTTCTAAACCGGTAATTGGGAAATTAACTCCAATTAACATTGTAAACACTAATAAAAAAGCACAAACTTTCATAATAAATTTTTTATTAATCCTCATTTCACACCCTTCCTTTGCTTTTTTATTTTCCTTTGCTGCCAGGCTAGATAAATCTTTAAAAACCTTTATGTCAAAACTGACTGAATTTAAAAGCACAGGAGTATGATTTATTATCACCAACCCTTCTGCAATGAAATTTAATATAAAATCTAGATTTATATTACTACATTATGTAATTAATTTCAACTATTACTTATAAGGATATAATTTTCCCATTTTATCCTACTCCTTGAATTCATGAGATAATGGGAGAATCTTAGAAAAAGTCAGCTTATTTTAAGTATATTTGTAACAAATAATCATTAATCCTAATAAGTCAGCAAAAATGAATTTTTTCATAAATTGACTTTGGTATACAGAAGGATAAAATAATAATTGTTAGCACTCTATTCAGGTGAGTGCCAATTCAAAAAAAAATTCTGCTTAACAGTAAAACCCTGCCTTTAGTTACCAATGTAGCCTTTTATATAGATAATAAAGGGGGGCATCAAAATGTATGACAATTTTTATGACCTGGTCATTTATTTTATGTTTTACTCTTTTTCAGGCTGGTTGCTTGAGGTTGCATATGCCTGGTACAAGGAAAGAAGGTTTATAAACCGCGGTTTCTTATTAGGGCCCCTCTGCCCTGTCTATGGTTTTGGAATACTTTTAATCCTGCTTATTAGTTCAAAGTTTAAATCCAATCTTCCGTTAGCCAATATAGTTTCCATCATGCTATTAACCACAATTTTAGAATATATGACAGGGTACATATTGGAAACATTATTCAATGTGAAAGCCTGGGATTACAGCAATGAATTTTGCAATTTAAAGGGCCGAATCTGCTTAAAGTTTTCCCTGGCATGGGGATTGCTTGGATACTTTGTGATTTACAAGCTGCATCCAATAGTACTGCAACACGTAAAAATTGCAGATGAAGGTATGAAAGTATTCATGTCGCACATCCTTCTTGGAGGTCTTTTGGCCGATGCAGCAATAGTTATCCTTTCAAAAACCGGCTTCATGAAGCATATAAAATCTCGCGTTCGTATCAGTATTCCGCTTCACATATTCAAGACTTGACTTGCTGATTAAACTGTTAAAATAAAGAGTCTGCATATAATACCATAGAAAAGGAGCTGAGCATTATGCAAATAAAACCCTTAGGCGCAAGAGTTCTGCTTAAGGAATTAGAAACACAGGAGACCACAAAGAGTGGCATTGTTCTGCCTTCAAATGTAAAGGAAAAGCCATACATAGCCGAAGTAATCGAAGTAGGACCCGGAGAGGTTAAGGATGGTAAGGAAATCAAGATGCAGGTAAAGAAAGGCGAGAGGGTACTCTATAGTAAATATGCAGGTACCGAAATAAAACTGGATGGTCAAAAATACCTGATCGTAAAACAAAACGATATTTTAGCAATAATAGAATAAATGTGGATTAAGGAGGAAGGTGAATAGTATGTCAGCAAAAATCATCTGTTTTGATGCAGCAGCAAGGAAATCAATTGAAGCTGGTGTCAATAAATTGGCAGATACCATAAAGATTACCCTTGGGCCCAAGGGCAGAAATGTTGTGCTTCAGAAGAAATACGGTTCTCCCACCATTACCAATGACGGTGTAACCATCGCAAAAGAAATTGAGCTGGAAGACCCATATGAAAATATGGGAGCCCAGCTGGTAAAAGAAGTAGCAAGCAAGACCAATGATGTGGCCGGAGACGGCACAACCACAGCAACTCTGCTGACCCAGGTAATTGTCAGGGAAGGCATGAAGAACCTGGCTGCAGGAGCAAACCCCATGATTTTGAAAAGAGGTATACAAAAGGCTACTGACAAGGCCGTTGAGGTTATAAAGAAAAACAGTCAAAAAATAAAGGGTAAGAATGATATGGCTTTTGTAGCCACCATATCTTCCGGAGATGAAGAAATAGGCAACCTAATTGCCGATGCCATGGAAAAGGTTACAGCAGAAGGTGTAATCACCATAGAAGAAAATAAAACCTCCGAAACCGTTATAGAAATTGTAGAAGGTATGCAGTTTGACAGGGGATATATTTCCCCATACATGGTTACTGACAACGAAAAGATGGAAGCCGTCCTGGAAGACCCGTATATACTCATAACTGATAAAAAGATCAGCAATGCCCAGGACCTATTGCCTGCCCTTGAACTTCTCGTTAAAAACGGCGGCAAAATGCTCATAATTGCAGAAGATGTGGAAGGAGACGCACTGGCAACCCTTATTGTAAATAAGTTAAGGGGCACATTCACCTGCGTAGCGGTAAAAGCACCGGGCTTTGGCGACAGGCGCAAAGATATGCTGCGTGACATCGCAATTTTAACCGGCGGACAAGTCATATCCGATGAACTGGGTATGGATATTAAAGATGTCAAACTTGAATGGTTGGGAAAAGCCAAATCTGTAAAAGTACAAAAGGAAAATACCATCATAATAGACGGCGCAGGAGACCAGAAAGAAATAAAGAACAGAATCGAATCCATCAAGAAGCAATTAGAGATTACCACATCAAACTACGATAAGGAAAAACTCAATGAAAGGCTGGCAAAACTGGCCGGCGGCGTAGCGGTAATCCGCGTCGGAGCCGCAACCGAAACGGAAATGAAGGAAAAGAAATACAGGGTTGAAGATGCTTTAAATGCAACCAGGGCAGCAGTGGAAGAAGGGATAGTCCCCGGAGGAGGTACGGCATACATAAATGCAATTCCGGAAGTAGCAAAGCTTGTTGAAACCCTGGAAGGGGATGAAAAAACCGGAGCTGCTATCATTTTAAGGGCACTGGAAGAACCTCTACGCCAGATTGCTACGAATGCGGGAGTTGACGGTTCAATCGTCGTAGAAAAGGTAAGGAACAGCAAAGAAGGAATAGGTTATGATGCACTTAAAGAAGAATATGTGGATATGTTTGAAGCAGGCATTATAGACCCTGTAAAAGTAACCCGCACCGCAATCCAGAATGCGGCATCGGTGGCATCCATGATACTTACCACCGAAAGTGCTGTGGCTGAAAAGCCAAAGAAGCAGACATCACCCACCCCACCAGCAGAAGATATGGATTACTAAGATACTAATGGCTGTGGAATTTAAATCCCACAGCCATTGTTGTAATTCTGTACTTCCATTTTTGGGGGTCTATGCAATGGATAAGTGCTTATTATCAATAGATTGGGATTATTTTATTTATACACAAAAAGAAAATTGGGGTTCATATATAGAAAACACCAATAACATGTTAAATCTTTGGTACAAGCGTTATATCCAGGCAAAGGCACGGGGAATGGATATTCAAAAATCTTTCCAGCTTTCTTCAGAAGTTAGAACCTTCTGGGATAAAATAAAAAAGCATTTTATATTCGAAGAAGGTATCAAAGCCTATGTATCCGATTCCCATGCTTTATCCTATGATATAGCAAAAGACCAGGGATGTAATACAGTATATATTTTCGACTCCCATGCCGATCTAGGTTACAGCGGACTTTCTTCTCTAAATTTTGAGGTCAATTGCGCCAACTGGCTTGGTAAGCTATTAAAAGATAAATTAATTACCGAAGCAAATATCATTTACAGCCCCTATACCATTGAAAAACCGGAATACTTTAAAACCATAAACAGTATTTTCAACATACACTATCCATCTTTTGATGATCTGGATAAAAAAATAAAAGTATCAGCAGTTCATATATGCAGGTCGGGTGCATGGACTCCTCCCTGGTTTGATGAAGACTTTAACCAATTTGTTAATGATTTAAGAATCCCGTATGAAATAATAGATTGTCCGTCAAGGGATTGGAATACGGAAAACATCAGTTTTTCTGACCAAGTATTCTATTTAATGGCATAGGATTGCAGGAACAGATACCTATCTTTCATCAGAAGGCATTTTATTACTATAATTCCCCAGAGTAATGAACTTATTATTCCTTAAAATACTGATATAGGTTATCAATCTTTCATATAAAGGTTCGGCATTTTCGCCGAACCTTTCTTTTAATACCTCTCCTATTTCTTTAACATTTTTAATGCCATCTATTGCTTCCCATACACAACTGCCCATTGGGTCCAGATGAATCCTCATGACTCTCGGAGTAGGGATAAACACCCTGACAATCCTGTCCAACAGCTTTTCCCTTCTAATAATTATCTCAACCAACCCATCCTCTTTGGTTCTCCATTGCTGTCCCTCTCTTTTTTTAGGTACAAGCATCAAAATATTATCCTTTCTTTTTATCTTATTGCCCATTTCACACCTCTAAATTGCGTTCATATATTCTCCGGTTATAAGCTTAACATAACACCAACTTTTTTCTTGCTTGCAATATTTTTTTTATGCAACCTGCTATCCTATCCTGCTTTTCTTTAGTATTGACTGCTGAATGAGGGTAAAGGTTAATAATGCAAAGAATACCAACCCTCCAATTTGTCCAAAGTTCAACCCCAATCCAAGGTCAAGGTTTAATACGGCAAAAACGGCAAGCAAAATTCCTACCAAACCTTCTCCTGCTATCAAACCGGATGAGTAAAGAACACCTGTTTCAATTTTATATTTAAGGCTTTTTTCATCGCCCTTTGTATTATCCAGTTTCTTATCCAGTATTCCCCGGATTATACCACCCACCATTATAGGTGTGCTTAAATGAATAGGCAAATACAAACCAATTGCTATAGGAAGCACGGGCAGTCCTAATAATTCCACCGCAATACCTATACCCGCGCCGGTAAATACCAATGCCCAGGGTAAGTTTCCACCCATAACTCCTTCAATAACAAGCCTCATAAGCGTAGCCTGAGGTGCAGGCAGTTCATTGGAACCAAAACCCCATGCATTGTCCAATAATGTGAGCACCGCTCCTATAGCCAATGCCGCTACCACTGCTCCTATGAGCTCACCATATTGCTGTTTTGAAGGCGTAGCTCCAACTAAGAATCCGCTCTTTAAATCCTGGGAAGTATCACCGGCTATTGCTGCAATTATACATATAACCGCTCCAACGCTCAAGGTTGCTATCATCCCTGCCGGTCCGTCATTCCCTGTGGCCTTAAATATTATCGCAGTGATTAATAAAGTTGCAATTGTCATACCCGAAACCGGGTTGGACGAGCTACCAACCAAGCCAACTATCCTGGATGACACGGTTGCAAAGAAGAAACCAAATACAGCAATTACCACCGCTCCTACAAAGCCTACAGGAATTACAGGCAGCATAGCCATTGCCAGAATAACAGCCAATGAACCTATCAGTACAACTTTAATTGATATATCCCTGTCCGTTCTTATATTGGTATTTCCGCCCACACCGCTGGAATAGTTGCCCAAAGCGTCCCTGAATGTTCTGATTATTAAGGGCAAAGATTTTATTAGGCTGAATATTCCCCCAAAGGCAACGGCTCCGGCACCAACATACCTTATATAACTGTCCCAAATTCCCCAATGGTCCAGTTGGCTGATGGGTACCGTGGCAGGATACATAATAATCTCGCCCATACTTCCTATATGAGTAATAAGGGGTATGAACGCAAACCATCCTATTACTGCTCCGGCCAGCATATATGCTGAAATTTTGGGCCCTATGATAAAACCTACACCCAGCAATGCCGGTAATATATCGGCTCCTATGGCAGCACCCTTATAACCGGGTATTCTTGTTTCAACCTCGCTGGGAAATAGGTTGAGCCCTCCGGTTATAAACTTATATAAGGCCCCTATTCCCAATCCAAGGAAAGTGGTTCTTGCCTTTTCTCCGCCTTCTTCTCCTGCAAGTAATACCTCGGCACACGCCGTTCCTTCAGGATACGGAAGGTTTTCATGTTCATCAACAATCAAAGCCTTTCTTAAAGGAATCATAAACAAGACACCAAGAATACCACCGCATAAAGAAATTATTGTGATCGTCATCATACTTGGAGCTCCCATATTCCATTCTTTGCTCCATATAAAGAGGGCAGGCAAAGTAAAAATGGCTCCTGCTGCCAGGGCCTCTCCGGCTGAACCAATGGTTTGAACTATATTATTTTCAAGTATTGATTCTCTTTTCAGCAAACCCCTGATAATGCCCATCGAAATTACTGCTGCAGGAATTGAGGCACTTATGGTCATACCTACTTTTAATCCCAGGTATGCATTGGCAGCGCCAAATACTACTGATAATATAATTCCTAGAATAATAGATGTTGAAGTAAACTCAGGCAATACCTTATCAGCAGGGATAAACGGCTTGAATTCTGGCCCTTTTACATTATCTTTTGCCATAATTTTATCTCCTTCCAATAATTGTCAACTACATTCCTCTGTAAAAACTTCAGGATAAAAAATATTCAATAATACATAATATATAGTTGCCATGAATGAACATAATTATTAGCCCAAGGCTATTATTCTATTTTTACCACCTCATACCCTGCCTCATAAATGGCTGACTTGAATTTTTCATCTTCAATGGCACGGGCCAGTTCCACCGTTGCCAGTTTCTTCTGCAAATCAACACTGACAGACATTACTCCATCAATATCCTTTAATGCTTCTTCCACATGCCTTACACAGTGATTGCAACTCATACCTTCAATATAAATTTTTTTTGTCATTTGAACCATCCTTTCAATATATTATTTTTTAATGCAAAGGTTTAAACCTTCTAAGCCTTAAAGCATTTGTCACCACAGAAACGGAACTAAATGCCATAGCCGCCGCCGCAATCATAGGATTCAGCAATGGCCCGCCAAACAGATACAACAACCCTGCAGCAATGGGAATACCCGCACTGTTATATGCAAAGGCCCAGAACAAGTTTTGCTTTATGTTCCTTATAGTGCTTTTGCTCAACTGCAGTGCCGTTGCCACGTCCATCAAATCGCTTCTCATCAGCACTATATCCGCCGATTCCATGGCTACATCGGTGCCGGAGCCAATGGCAATTCCAACATCCGCTTGTGCCAATGCAGGAGCATCATTAATACCGTCTCCTACCATTGCTACCTTTAAGCCTTCCGACTGAAGCTTTTTAATTTCCTTTGCCTTATCCTGAGGCAGCACCTCTGCAAGCACCCTGTCAATACCTACCTGCCTTGCAATAGCTTCTGCCGTCCTCCTGTTATCCCCTGTTATCATTACTACTTTTATACCCATTTTATGCAGCACTTCAACGGCTTTTTTACTGCTTGGCTTCATAACATCCGCTACCGCAATAATACCGGCCAGTTTATTGTCCATGGCAATAAACATGGGTGTCTTGCCTTCTTCTGCCAGCCTGTCCGATTCTTCCTGCAATGTAATTTCAATATTCCTGTCCTCCATCAGTTTCCTATTGCCAAGAAGCATGTGTTTCCCCTGAATCTTTACTTCTATGCCCTGTCCCGGTATTGCTTCAAATTGTTCTATGTTCAGAAATTCCAGGTTTAATTCCTTAGCCCTGTTTACAATAGCTTCTCCCAAAGGATGTTCGGAACCTTTTTCAGCCGAAGCGGACAACTGCAACAGCTTTGTTTCATCAATACCGTCAATGGCAATGATATCCGTTACCTTTGGCTTGCCTTCCGTAATGGTTCCCGTCTTGTCAAATACTATTGTTTGAATTTTATGGGCAGTTTCAAGAGCTTCCCCGCCTTTAATAAGCACCCCGTATTCAGCACCCTTTCCTGTACCCACCATGATAGCCGTGGGCGTTGCCAGGCCAAGGGCACAAGGACATGCTATTACCAATACGGAAATAAAGATTGTAAGGGAAAATATTGCCGACATGCCCGATAAGTACCATGCAAGCCCTGCAGCAACTGCAATTGCCATTACTATGGGTACAAAGTACCCTGCAATAATATCTGCCATCTTTGCAATAGGTGCCTTTGAACCTTGTGCATCTTCCACCAGCCTGATAATTTGAGACAATGCCGTATCCTTTCCCACCCTTGTGGCTTTAAACTTTATGGTCCCGTTTTTATTGATGCTGGCACCTGTTACCTTGCTCCCAGGGTTTTTTTCCACCGGAATGCTTTCACCGGTAAGCATGGACTCATCCACCGATGTCCTTCCTTCTATCACCACACCATCCACGGGAATCTTTTCCCCGGGCTTTACCAGCAAAATATCCCCAACTTCAACTTCTTCGATAGGGATAACGACTTCCTTTCCGTCATGTATTACAACCGCCGTCTTTGGTGCCAAACTCATCAGTTTTTTAATGGCTTCGGACGTTTTGCCCTTTGAGACGGACTCAAGATATTTGCCCAGCAATATCAATGCAATAATAACCCCTGCCGTTTCAAAATATAAATCGTGGGCATACTCGGTATTTCCCTGCATAATTTGGTATATGGCATAAATACCGTAAAGAAATGCAGCACTGGTTCCTACAGCTATCAATGAATCCATATTTGGTTCCCTGCGGAACAACCGGCTAAAACCAACCGTATAAAACTTATATCCTGCAACCATCACGGGGATTACCAGCATCAATTGAATTAAAGCAAAATTCAAAGGATGCATTTTGGGCATTATTATCTCCGGAATAGGCAGCTTTAACATATGCCCCATTGCAATATATAAAAGAGGGACCGTAAATATTATTGCTATCCAAAACTTTATCCATAGGGATTTTCTTTCTTTTTCCTTACGTTCCCTGTCCTTATCCACCTGCTCACCGGCTTCTATTTCCAATGGTTCATATCCGGCTTTGGCAATTGCATCTTTTATCTGGGATATTCGTGTTTTGGAAGTATCATAAACCACCTTTGCCTTTTCCGTTGCAAGGTTTACATTTACCTCTTTTATACCCGGAAGTTTATTTATAGCCCTTTCCACGGCCCTTACACAGGCCGCACAGGTCATGCCGGCAATAGGAATACTGATTTCCCTGACTGTTTCCTCCTGCTCTTCTTTTGCTCCATACCCTGCCTTTACTACTGCTTCTTTAATGCTTTCAATATTGACCCTGCTTTCATCATATTCTACAAAAAGCTTTTCCGTAGCAAGGTTTACAGTGGCTACCTGGATACCCTGCAGTTTAGAAACACTTCTTTCCACTGCCCTTGCACAAGCTGCACAAGTCATCCCTGTAATATTAAAAACTTGTTTTTCCATATATCACACCACCTTCATTCAGCCCTAACCCATGCCAGGTAGGATATTTATTATATTAGTGACATGCAGGCGCAAAACCACCAAAACCTCCTGCCGGCATAAAGCTCTGCACTTCTTCTTTTACTTTTTCCAGGTCCACATTATTAATGTCCTCTACAATTCTAACATAACCACCTAATCTACCCAACCAACACCGGAATGTAAAGTCATTTTCGGGAACCAGGTAAGGGGTTTCAATCTGACCATCTGTAAGGTCCAGCTGGCCATTATACTCCGGAAACATTACTATAGCATTGCAATAATCTAACTGTTGAACATCAAACTTGATTTTAGCCTGTATACCTTTTTGTAAAACTACTATTGCCGGTGAATATCCTTTCTCATTTACTGTAATGATGATTTCCTGGCTGTCACCTGTAATCCTTGCAACCCCGATATCAACATCATCAGCTACCGCATTATCATCCGTATCGTATAAATCCGTATTCTGCAGCTCCTCCAAATCCTCTTCAGTAACCTCAGAAATATCCGATACCACTTTAATATGGCTGCTAATCATTCCCATCCAACAGGTATATAGTATATTTCCTTCCTCTTCCGGTGTAAATTCAATAACATTATCCCCCACCACCATTTTCTTTTCTATATTGTATTTGGGTATGGTAACGGGATTATTACAGCCATTCAAACTGCCTTCTTTTGCCTTAATGGTCCATCGCACCGGTATCCCCTTTTGCACAATTATGGGGGAATAACTTCCGGGTTCCAGTACCGTTGTCACCACTTGCACATCACCCTCAATTTTTGCAATACTGCTTATGCCCGAAGGGGCGGTAGGTATGCCAATACCTGACAAGCTTAGTCCCCTGTTTATCATAACTATCCCCAGTATCATTACAAGCACGGCACTTGCTTTCATCAGCTTATTTGTGAATTTGCCACTGGCAAACGAGGTCAATGCGCCAAATCCAAACATCAGGGGAAAGGTTCCTACGCTAAAAAAGAACATGGACAATGCTCCGGCAGTAAAGCTCCCGGTGCCAAGGGCATAAATCTGCATGGACTGCAGCGGCCCGCAAGGCATAAGACCATTTAGCAGACCCACATAAAAGGGTCCGTATTGATTCTTGTTATTATAAACCTTATTACCAAAAATCTTTGGCATTCTAACAGAAAACTTTCTGAGCCATGGGAAAATATTTAACATGTTCAAGCCCATGACCATCATAAATATTCCTGCAATAATGGATACAATCCCTTTTGCGGCACCGGAAAAACTTATAACGGAACCCAAAGCACCTACTATACCGCCTATAAACGTATAAGAAACAACTCTCCCTGCATTGTACAAAAAGCTTGGCTTCAACCGGGAAAACCTGCCCTTTGGGGTATCATCATATTTATACGAAATGCACTGGGCTAAATTTATGCCCCCGCACATTGCAACACAATGAAAAGAAGTCAGCAGCCCCACGATAAAAAGCAGACCATAACCCATTGACTGGCTGATTTCTGGAATAAAATTAAATCCTACGGTGTTGTTAACGATTAAATAAAAAGAAAGCAGAACGATTCCTATCCCTGCCAATTGACTTTTATTTAATGTTTTTTTACCCGATAATCCTTCCATGGTTTTAGAACTTACAGAATAATGCATCTTTTCTATTGCCCGTACAATAGCATCAAGGTTTACCTTGTTTTTATCATAGGTAACAAATACGCTGGATCTGCTTAAGCTTGCCTTGGCATCAATTACTCCCGGCAGTTTCTTTAAAGCATTTTCTATTCTGAGCTCGCAGCTTGAACATGTCATGCCCTCTACCTTAATGCTCTTTTTTGATATATCACCCGCCATGGTATACCCCCAATTAACAAATATTTGATTTTGAATTTTTATTGCCTTGGCAAAGAAACCGTAAACCTTGTGCCCACACCAACAGTGCTTTCCACTTCCACCGAACCATGATGCACCTCCACGATAGCTTTGACAATAGCCAATCCTATGCCCGAACCTCCTGTTAACCGGTTCCTGGACTTATCTGCACGGTAAAATCTTTCAAAAATATTTGGCACATCCTCTTCTGAAATTCCTTCACCATTATCCTGTATGATAAGTTTAACAGTTTTTTTATCACCGGTTACACATGCTTTTACCAAGCCACCCGAAGGCGTATATTTAAGTCCATTTGAAACCAGGTTAATAATAACTTGGCTTATCTTGTCCTTATCGGCATAAAGTTCTTGTCTGCTGCCTTCCAAAACAATACCAACATTTTTATTCTTGAACTGGCTTTGAAAATTCAATACTATATTTGACGTCAATTCATACAGGTCAAAATTTGTTTTATTAAGTTTGTGGCTTTCCCCTTCAACCTCTGCAAGAAAATGCAAATCATTTACCATTTTGCTTATCCTGATGATTTCATCATAACAGCTTTTAAGCCTCTCGGCGGTAGGCTGCCATATTCCGTCAATCATTGCTTCCAGGTGGCTCTGCAGTGTCGTAAGGGGTGTTCTCAGTTCATGGGATACATCCGCCGTCAGCCTTTTCCTTAAATGCTCTTGATTTTCCAGCGTTTCTGCAAGATCGTTTACTGCTGTAATCAACTCTCTTATTTCTTTTGTGCTTGTATTTACTTTGCTCCTCTGGCTATAATCCCCTTTTGCAATCCTCTGCGCTGTTTCACTGGCCTTAGTTATGGGAACGCTTAACCTTCTGGATAAATAAGCACCAATAAAAACAGATATCAGCAATGCAATAATTGCAACCCATATTAGGGTTGTATTCAATGTCTTAATAAAATAAAGGTCCGAATCGTCGTAATAAAAAGGTCCATAATACCCTATTTCGACTTTTCCTACTTCTTCAAAGTCAACCCAAAGGGGGTATTCATCGATCGTATATTGCCCTTTCCAACCTGGGTATCTGCTCACCATATTCTTTATCATGTGTTCAATCATTTGCCTGCATAATCCGCTATTGTGTACTGTTGCATCCCAGATAGTTTTACCTGAAGAATCCGTAACCTTTATGATAAGCCCCTGTTCCAAAGCGCTCACACCAATATTTTCAATTGTGTCTATCCTCCAGGAACCCTTATCAATATATTGCTGGCGAATAAGGGATACAAATTCCTCATTTCTTTGCTCCTGCTTTTCTATTATATATTGCCTGAAATGGGATTCCAGGAAAGTGTTTGCCAAAAAAGCAGTTAATAAAATAAGTACAAAGGCAACAAAAGCAAAAGCCAGGGTAAGCTTTGTGCGAATGCTTAAAATCATATTATTCACCACCAAACCTGTATCCCACACCATGCACCGTTAAAATATATTTTGGATTCCTGCTGTCATCCTCCAGCTTGTGCCTTAAATTTTTGATATGCGCATCAATGTTCCTGTTATACCCATCATAATCATCTCCAAAAGCACTGCGCACCAGTTCCTCCCTGCTAAAGGTTTTTGAAGGATATTTGAGCAATGTCAGCAATATTTTATATTCATTTGGTGTTAAGTTTATTGTCTTACCTTTTTTTACAACTTCATGTTTTAAATTATCAATAACCAGATCATCACCATTAAAAGAAATAATATCGGATAAAGGCATGGGTTCATCCAATGCTCTCCTTAAAACTGCCCTTACCCTTGCAACCAATTGCCTTGGACTGAAAGGCTTGGTAATGTAATCATCTGCTCCAATGCCAAGGCCCTTCAGTATGTCTTCTTCTTCAACCCTTGCAGTAAGCATTATTATCGGTACCCTTGACCTTTTTCGTATTATTTTGCACACTTCATCGCCGGGTATATCCGGAAGCATGAGGTCCAATATAATAAGGACCGGATGATTTTTTTCAAACTGCTCCAGAGCATCCTTCCCGTTATAAGCCTCACATACCTCATACCCTGAGTTTTCAAGATAGGATTTAACCACTTCCACAATCTTATGCTCGTCATCAACAACAAGTATCTTTTTTGCGTTGGTCATAGTTGCCTCCCGATGCTCTCATTTTATACTATTTTTTCCATTTTTTAAAGTAATCTGCGTTTTCTGCCAAGAATTCCTGCGATATTATTATGTTTTCTTCATCTTCCTGCTTGTATTCCTTAAGTACCGGTATTGGATTACAGCCGCCCCTGATTTGTTCTAAATCCTCAATTCTAAACCTGTTTCCACAGTTGAAGCATATAAGCTCATCACCCTGCTGCTCATAGTACCCTCTTCCGGAGTCATAACAAATCTGGCAGGTATTTAAGGCAGTGCGTATAGTACCATCCTTTGCCTTTACTGCAATGACCTCCATGTATGTGTTTCCCACCTCGTAGGGATAAAACTTGGCTGTCTCGCTCACCTCGGACTTAGGTATGACAAGTTCCTTTGCAGCCACGCTATCTTCATCTTCCCCTGAAAGGCCCTTATATATAAGCAGAGCCGCAAGCAATACAAAGCCCATCGCCATTAGCATTATAAATTTTGTTTTTGAGCTTTGGTTCTTATTATTCATCTTTTTACTCATCTTTTGACCCACCTCGTTTTTTTATTTTTTTCATTATAACAATTTAAGATGAAGATTTCATGAAGAAAATTATTTTTGTATAAACAAAAAGGGGCAAAAGCCCCTTTTTCATTAATTATTACTAATCATATTTAGTCTATAACCCGTGAACCCTTATATTCGAGGCCCCATGCATATATTTTTACTGAATCCCCTGTTTCCATACGCATGGTCCAGTTTGAATCCAATGGTCCGTTTTGTATTATAATCTGACCTTTTGTACCGGAATCATACCAGTTCCCTTCATACACCTTCCCTAAATCCATCCATTTGTACGTACCATTTGCACTGACTTCAATCCATCCGGCCTGTGCACCATGTACATAAATCGGCAGATCAGCTACAAAGGCTCCCGGGACCCATAAGCTCCATTTACCGTAAAAGACACTTGTATCGTTAGCCGTTGTTTCCGGCTCTTCAACTATTGATGCAGAATTGTCGTAGTTCTCAAAGTATTCATTTTCTGTATCAGTGATTAAAATCATACCCGAATTAAAGTACACCTTCATATTAAAATTCTCACTTATAAACCGTAAGGGCACCATTGTATATTGGTCTTTAATCATGGGAGGTACATCCAGCTCATATAGCCGACCATTTACATAGGCCTGTTTTTTATTGATCCATAAAATAATGGTTGTATCCTTATTTATAATGGTTATGGACTGAACTTCCCCGTTCCATTCCACATCTGCCCCAAGGGCCTCAGCTATAAAGCGGAGTGGAACCATGGTCCTGCCTTCGTACAGGAACGGATTAGCATGCAACCTGTATTCCGTTCTTTCGTTTTGTTTATTGTATACGGTAGCATAGCTACTATTCAAAGACAGGTAAAGTGAAAACGGCACTTCATAAGCATCCGTCCATCCTTCTTCTGAAGGGGCTGGTTGTAACTGTTCCTGCGGATTAGTAATAACATTATCGGGAACAGATTCTTTAATCCGTTCTTCTTCAATTACATATGTAAAAAAGACTTTATTAACTGATATTCCCTGTTCCGGTAAAAATCGGTCGATTCGAATCTTGGCAAATTTACCGTCGTGTAGTACAACAAGATAAGTAACACCCTTTTCTATTGTGACTGAATTCACAAACCCGGAAACATTGCTATTGGTCTCCGCTTCCAGGTCTTCATTTCCCAACTTTATTATTCCATTTGCACCCATTGCACCATATTGATTTATAACAATATCTGCCTGGGAGCTGGAACTGGTCTTTTCCATAGTCGATAAGATAAGGCCACCCCTATCGAGTACATCCCCACTCCAGTTTAAAGTGTAAGGGTGAAGCTGATCATACACAGCCGTTTTAGGCTTACTCCATTTAATTATCTCGTTTGCAGATGCTATTCCGCTAAATAAAGAAAGGGACATAATAATGGTCAACAAAGCAGATAAAAACCGTTTCATAATACATCCTCCAATCTGATTTTATATATAACTATTAAAAATGAGGTTTACTGCCAAACTATTAATAGTAATAGTCTTTATATACCCACTATTCCTATATTAAAACAATGAAATGCATAAAATGGTTATTGATTAATAAAAAATATGATTGATGTTTTTATTCGAATTATAAGACTTAAAATAGATTTTTTGGTTTTTAAAATAAGTAAAATAAGCCTTTTAAATATTATTTTTTTAGGTTAAAATATCTTTACTAATATTTAGTAAGAAAGAGGTGGGGCTACTTGAAAAACAAGTTTGTTCCTGTAGTAAAAGGAGTTCTAAGGAGGCATATGATCGAGCTGCCCTCTGTAATTGATGAGGCAAGCGGAATCAGAATCAATGGAAAACTAATACGTTCTCTCGTATTTACCACTGACGTTGCAATAATAAAAAACATAAATGCTGATGCAATTATCGCAGTATACCCATTCACCCCACAGCCTATAATTACTCAGGCAATTGTATCTGCCGCAGATGTACCTGTATTCTGTGGCGTAGGAGGTGGAATTACAACAGGCAAACGGGCTATTAATCTTGCACTCCATGCCGAATTCCAAGGAGCTGCCGGGGTTGTTGTTAATGCTCCCACAACAAATGAGGTTATAAAGGAAATTGCAGATACCATTGACATTCCCATAATCGTTACTATCGTTTCTGACAAGGTAGACTTTGGTGAACGGCTTAAAGCAGGTGCTTCAATCTTTAATGTATCGGGTGCAGCTAACACAGTAAATATAATAAAGAAAATACGCGACCGTTATCCCGATGTTCCCATTATTGCTACTGGTGGGCCTAATGAAGATACGATTCTAAAAACCATTGAAGCCGGAGCCAATGCAATTACATATACTCCTCCTACAACAGGTGAACTATTTAGTAGTATTATGGATAAATACAGAGAAGAATTGTAATCATAGATGGGGGGCTGAAAAACCCCCATTTATACTTCTTAATAAAAAATACGAAAACTTTTTCGCTTTATTTATCAAGTATTACAAATTCTTACACATATATAATAACGATTGAAATTTTATTTAGATAAATATATAATGTTTTAATGTATGAAAATGATAAATTTATATAATGGAGTGCTTGGTAAGTGTTTAGCACACAAAATATAGCTTTAATATACCATATTATTATATTATTATAGCTAATTATGGTTTAGTCACCAGGGTAGCAATAATTGTACTATGATTGATATTTAGGGTTGTAGCTGTTTTGGGCTATAACTTTTTTATTTATGTAAAAAATAATAGGGGACGATGGCATATAGGACGTGATGCAAAATATGGGGAAAATGAATGATGAAAAATACATTTCTATTAAGACTGTTGTTATAATATTGTTTATTGTGCTGACATCAGCAACGGTCGGTACAATAGGTTTTATTGTTTTTTCAAATTGGTTGTCTTCCTCCTATAAAGTCATCACACGCATGGCAAAAGAAATGAACAATAAGATATTTAATCTCGTGGATACATTCATAGATATCCCACTATATATAAACATAGTGAATCATGGTCTGATAGAAAACGAAATTGTTAAATTAGATAATTCTACTGACCGTGAAAGGTTTTTTGTAGAAGTATTAAAAACAAACAGTGAAGATATCGATAGCTTTGCCTATGGTACTGAAACAGGTGAATATTACGGTGCCCGAAGAAATGAAAACAATAAGATTGAAATCATAATAAACAATACCGATACAAATGGTCATTCATGGCACTATTCAGTGACGGACGATCTAACGGCAGGACAACTTCTGTTTGATGCCGGCAAATTTGACCCTCGCACAAGAGATTGGTATATATCTGCAAAAGAGGCAGGTAAACCGGTTTTTTCTCCTGTATATAAGCATTTTGCAAAAGATGAACTGGTTCTGTCTGCATCCACTCCGGTTTACAATAGTACAGGAGAATTTCGTGGTGTTTTAACCTGCCATATTACCCTTGCTAAAATAGACAGCTATTTAAGAAAAATAACAAAGGATAAAAATGCAATTGCAGTTATTATTGAAAGAAGCTCCGGCAAATTAATTGCCAATTCCCTTAACGCAAAAAACTATAAGATCCTGGAAGACGGTACAATAAAAAGACTTACGATTGAAGATATAGATAATAAAGCATTAATTAAGGCTTATAAAAACCATGAGATTACATATGATAACATTTTCAGGTTGAAAAATGACAAACATGTACTATACATTATGTTCGACTACAAGAATCACGGACTGGACTGGCTACTTATCATCGCAACACCTGAAAAACTACTTGCAAGCGGTATTATTGAAAATATAAAGCTTGCGCTTATACTTACGGTATTATGTCTTATTCTGTCTATTATAATTTGCTCAAAACGAATCAGCAAAATATTAAAACCTATAGATAATTTGATTGATACAACAATAAAATTTGCCCAAGGTGATTTATCCCCAAAAGAAATCAATAAGAGAAATAACGGGATTGGAATACGCTTCAAATTTTTAAAAAACATGTTACACACAATAAGTACCTTTGCAAATAATATTGAATCAAAAGTTAAGGAAAGAGCAAAAGAACTGGAAGAAACCATCAGGGCATTAAAAGAAAGTAAAGACCAACTGCATCTTATTCTTGACTCCACCGATGTAGCAATTTATGGAGTTGACATTAATGGCAATTGTACTTTTTGCAATGCAAGTTGCCTGAAATTATTAGGATACAGTCATATTGATGAATTAATTGGAAAAAATATGCACTCAATAATATACAGGCATAAAGACGGTACCCCAATGCCTTTAGAAAAATGTAAAATATATCGTTCATATAAAGAAGGAAAAGCTATCCATGCAAATGATGAGATTTTCTGGAGGGCAGACGGCACATACTTTAACGTCGAGTATCATTCCTATCCCCAATTTAAAGACGGTAAAATTGTAGGTGCAGTTGTCACTTTTACGGATAATACTGAACGCAAAAAAAATGAGGATTATGTAAAATACCTTAGTTATCACGATTCATTGACCGGTTTATACAACCGAATGTTTTTAAGCCAAGAATTAGAAAGAGTGGATACCCCTGAAAATCTTCCCATATCAATTATTTTTGGAGATGTTAACGGATTAAAGCTAACAAACGATATATTTGGTCATGCTGCCGGTGACGCACTCTTGAAAAAAACAGCGGAAATATTGAAAAAAGCCTGCAGGGAAAAGGATACTATTGCCCGCGTTGGTGGTGATGAATTCACCATCCTTTTACCCAAAACAAAAGCAATAGATGCTGAAAAGATAATCCGCAGAGTAAAAAAAGAGCTTTCCAAAGAACAAATTGGTGCAATAAGGTGCTATATGTCAATGGGCTATGACACCAAAACAACAGAAGACCAGGACATAGAAAGTGTAATGAAAAATGCTGAAGATTACATGTACAAGGACAAAACCCTCAACCGAAAAATAGTTGATTCAAATATGCTGAAAACAATCATTAATACACTGCACCATAGATGTCCCCGGGAAAAAAGGCATTCCATAAGAGTAAGTGATATATGCCAAAAAATTGGTCGCGCAATGAAACTACCGGAAACAGAAATAGTAAAACTAAAAAAGGCTGGTTTTTTCCATGATATCGGGAAAATAGTGATAAGAGAAGAGCTTCTGAACAAAAAAGATAAAATAAATACATTGACAGAAGAAGAAGACAAAGAATTTCTACAGCATGTAATTGCAGGCTACAGGATATTAAGCTTGTTTAATGACACGATGGACTTGGCCGAACCCGTACTTGCCCACCATGAAAAGTGGAATGGGACCGGATATCCTAAAGGGCTAAAGGGCAATGAAATTCCAAAACTGGCAAGAATCATTGCGGTGGCAGAATGTTATGAAGTATTGACAGATACTATTGACGGATATGGTTATAGTAAGGATGAAGCTTGTGAAGTAATAAAAAAGCAATCAGGAACAAACTTTGACCCGATAATCGTGGAATTTTTCCTAAAAGCATATGATAATACAGGGGCGATTAAATAACCGCCCCTGTATACTATTTTTACTATTTAATTTCTACTATCTTTATGTCTTCAGGTGTTACTCCCGTATGCGTTATCACAGCATCCTTGATTTGCGCTACCTGAGAAGGAATCAGTCCTTCCGACTGTACCACTACATTTACTTTGCCTTCATTGATAAAAACCACAGCATCTTCAAACCCTTTTGCCATAAGCAGGTTTTCGATCATGGTTTCCGTATCCATAATTTTAGCTACCTTCATTGCTTCTTCCTGTGCCTTAATCTTTGATTCTTCGGGCGAGTTCTCGTTATTTATGATGTCGTAGAGAATTTCCAATGCTTCACTCCGCGAACGTTCTCTGTTCATCCTGGCTTCAATGAAATATTTATTGCTGCTTCCCGTATCCACTACAATGTTGCTGCTGTCTTCAGGCAAAGAAGTTTCTGATTCTTCGGTATCCACTGTATTATCCACCAATTGGGCTTCTCCCAAATTCTTTTGTGCCGTATCTTCTGTCTCATCGATGTCGGTTCCGGTAGGCAGATATTCCATATTTCTTTTATAAGACCAGTTTAAGTACCCTGCGACAATTATCATTACAATTAGTACAAGGATTACGATCTGTCTCCTTTTTACAACAAGCATGTTTGATACCCCCCTTTTACAAATTAATAAAAAACAAAAATAACCTGTTTTTTAGCGGTCAATTTTCCGCAACAAAAACCTGTACTTTATGCGCCGGTATCCCCAAGGACGTTTTTACCGCCTCGCAGATATTCGACTTCACCTGGATATCCGATGCCCCTTCTGCCGCAACGATCACCCCTTTTACTTTTGGTTGAAGTTCTTTTAAAATCAAAGGTTGTTGATTACCCTGTTGGTTTAAAAGTATTGTTTTATTTTCTTTTTCAAGCTGCGTAACTTTACGGCTGCCCCCCTGGCTGTCGCTTTCTTCTGTAATTGTTTGTGACTCGCTTATATCCAAAGCAGGAATTCTTTCAATACTTGATTCAAAAGTAATCATTACAGATACCTTACCTACACCTTTTATCCTGGACAAAATATCCTGCAACCTTTTCTCCAATTGTTCACCGTAGGAATCCCCCTCCGTTTCCCTACCTGCCTCTTTTTTTTCACTAATTGACACGGCATTGTTTTCTTTTTTATCCGTCTTGTTCCCAAAAAGGCTGTCTCCTGCGATAACAATAATAATTCCAACTATTAATATGATTGCAAAGTTTACAATATTCTCCTTTTTAGTAAAATATTTTACCAGTTGTGCTTTTAATCCACCCATGCCCCTTCTCCTCCCTATTCCTTTTTCTTTATGTTAATCTTTATATTATCACCAGGTATATTGTAAATTGCCTGTAACTGATCAATGAGTTTTAATTTCAGCTCTTCTTCTTCTTTTGTAAGAACATCTTTTACATAGGGCATCTCTTGCTGGGCCCTTTCGGAAATAAACCCGCTTTTCTCTGAGCCAACGGTAATCTTTACTGGTTTTACCACAGGTATGTTATCCCCGCCTTCTTCCTGCCTTGGAATTAATGTAATATTTATACTTCTAATGGAACCAAAACCGCTGCTTTTTATATCCCTGTCTATATTGACTTCTACCTGAGAATAATAGGTTTGGCTTATGGCATTTACCCTTCGTTCAATATCACGGGTAAGCTGCTCATGATATATATTTACAATCTGGCTGTTTTGCTTTTCTTCCAACAACCTGCTTCTTTCTGCTATTCGCGTACGATCCACATAATTTGAAACTTCCACCGTCATTTTACTGAGCAATTGTTCACTGTTCGACAGCTGTATAACGGGTTTTACCAGGGCAATCATAACAACAATTCCTATTACAAGCTTTGCATATTTTTTAAAACTGCCGCCGGGTATAATCATTTCTGCAAAGAAAGACACTATTACTATGGTTATAATATTAATAATCCAGTTTCTTATTACTTCCATACAACTCACCTACCTGAACATGGCAGATATATTTCCGGCGCCTACAACAATTGTAATGGACAATAAAAATATAACAGCAACCGATACAACCAGCGCAAAAACCAGGGTCAGTGAATCGCCCAATTCGGTCACACACTGCACTATCCTCTTGTCCGAAACAGGTTCAATGACCGCACCTGTAATGCGGTATATGGCAATCAATGCTAAAATCTTTATTATGGGTACTGCGCATATTAACACTATCACAATAAGCCCCATGATTCCCACCGCATTTTTCAAAATTAGTGAACAGCTTATAACAGTATCAACCGCATCGGATAATATTCCTCCCACAACAGGAATGAAATTTCCCACAGCAAATTTTGCCGTTTTACTGCCTACCCCGTCAACAACTGAAGAAGCAAGGCCCTGTACCGTAACAACCCCTACAAAACCCGTAAGCAGTATACCCAATGCCCATTTCCCTGTTTGCTTTAAAAATTCAATAAGTTTTGATACATGAAATTTATCCGAAATATTATTGACCATGGATAAAGCAGTTACAAAAAAAAGAACGGGTATTAAAAAATTCTTTATGACAGCACCTATGATTTGAACTGCAAAAAGCAATGCCGGCTGAAAAATGGATGCAGAGGTTATGTTTCCTGTGGATATAAGCAATGTCATCAAAGTGGGTACCATGGACTGCATAAACATAACCATGTTTTCTATTACCTTTCTCCCCAGGTCTATGGCATAGGTAAAACTCCGCACCATTACTCCGACCAGTATAATATAGCATGTAAAAAATGCTACCTGGCTTACACTTTCATTTTCAAAAGCACTTTGAAGATTGGTCAGCAAACCGCACAGTATGGTTAAGACTATGAGCTGCAGCATTATCCTGATATTTAAGTATACTTCCTTCATGAAAAGATTCAGTATATTTTTAAAAACCGCCCTTGCATCAAACTCTATTTTACCTTGAGTTAAGTCCCCGGTCACTTTTTCAATATCAAACTCCGGTATGATCTCCCGTATTTCCGGGCCCACCACTTCATCGGCTATGCTGCTAATGCTACCCATATCCGATGCCTCATACTGTTCCTGGATAATTTTTCCCATATCTTCCTGCGCAAATATGGAAGAAGCAGAAATTAAAAAGAAAACAACTATAAGCAGTAATACCTTTTTCATACCCTTCTCCTCATGGTAAAATTTCAATCATCAAATTTAATAATGCCAGTATGATGGGTGCAGCAATAAGAATAATTAAAACCTTGCCTGCAAACTCTATTTTAGAGGCAATGGCACTTTCCCCCGCATCCCTGCACACCTCTGCCCCAAACTGGGAAATATATGCAATGCCAATCACCTTAATAATAGCTGTTACATATACCATGTCCAAGTCCACTCTTTCTGCAATCCCTTCCAGCAGCTTGATAACGGAAGCAAGGTTTACTGCTATAAGGCTGAATATGATAATCCCTGTAAGAATGCTTATTTGAATTGATATTTCCGGCCGCTGGCTTTTGATTACAATTGAAAGAATAGCAGCTACCAGCCCAATGCCAACCACTTGTAATATTTCCATAGCCTCACCCTCGTCGTTTAGTGGGTACAAGAATTATAACCGGAACATTGTTTTTACTGTTTCAAATAAATTGCTTATTTCCTTTATAATTATCATAAGCACTACAATCAAACCGGCCAGCGTAGTCAGCATAGCCTGTTCCTCCCTGCCGGACCGAATAAGCAACTGATTTAGAACCGATACCAAAATTCCTATTGCAGCTATTTTAAAAATTAAATCAACCCCCATAAAACAATCCTCCATTGTTCAATGTTTCTATATTAACAAAAGGGAAATTAACATTCCGCCCAGCAACCCAAGATTCTTATACAGCCTTTCATTTTTTTCTTTTAATATTTCTGCCTTTTTTTCTTCCATGGCCAGTTTGCTGCAGGCTAAGCGGATATTTTTAACCTGATTGTCCTTGTCCGAACACCCTAAAGAGCTGCCAAAAGCCAGCAGTATTTCAATGTCTTCTTTATTCAAATTCATTTGGCTTTCACATTTTTTTATGGATATTGCCCAGGCCTGCTGCGCAGTCATACCCGTTTTTTGTTTTAATAAGTCAGCCGTACTTTTAAATATGATTCCAATGCTTTGGGATGTATTTTTTGATATTCTCTCAAAGGCTTCCGCAAGAGGATTAACAGAAAACACAATTTCCGATTCAAGTATCTGCAAGGCTGATTGCAATGCCCTTAGTTCTTCCGGTCTCCTGGCAAAACGATAGGCGGCAGAATACCCCATAACAGTGGATGATGCAATGATTAATATACAGCCTATTATTTTTAAAATCATACTATCTCCCTGCATTTCCCATCGAATATTTCTTCTATGGTCCCAGTGCCTTTAGACCTGCCAAGCACAATCACCTTCTCAAAGATATTTTCCGCAAGCAGTTTTCCAAGGTATGGCCTCCGCAGTATATCCTGACGGCTGTATCCATGGATGGAGGTGATGATTTTTACGCCGGCATTCATCACCTGCCTTAATGCAATCAAGTCTTCTTCAGTCCCTATTTCGTCCGTGATTAAAACATTTGGCGACATGGAGCGTATCATCATCAGCATACCCACTGCCTTAGGGCATGCATCCAACACATCCGTCCTCGGACCCACATCGTTTTGCGGTACCCCTTTGAAACACCCTGCAATTTCAGAACGTTCATCCACTATCCCGACCTTTACTCCTTTAAACTGTAAATGTTTCACTCCATAGCTCAACTGGCGGGCAATATCCCGCAGCAGGGTGGTTTTACCGCATTGAGGGGGAGAAATAATCAATGTATTAAATACGTCTCCATTCTTGCGGATAATATGCCTCATCACGTCATCAGCCGCCCCGATAATTTGTTTTGATATGCGAATATTTATCCCGGAAACATCCTTTATATAAGAAACCTTATTATCACTGACAACCGTTTTCCCAACAATTCCTACCCTGTGTCCCCCCTGAATGGTAATAAAACCGTTCTTCAATTCTTCCTGCACTGCATATATGGAATTATTGCTTACCAGCTCAAGGGTTTGCTGCATGTCCTCCGGTGTTACTATGTATGCATTGCCTTCCGTATCACTGAATTCCCCGGTATAAGTTACAAACCATCCTGTTGTACTGTCATGGAGCATCAGGGGCCGACATGTCCTCAGCCTAATTTCTTCCACCGGCTGCAGCAACCGGGATGGAATGCGTTTTAAGATTTGCCTTATCCCGTTTGATAAACATAACATGATATCATCCTGTATAATATCCTTTGTATCCCTTGACCCTGTACTTTTACAGCTCATCTTTTTTATTTTTTCATTTGCTATCATCATATGGTTATACCTCCTCTCTCTTAATAAATAAGTATTATGCTTTGTCCTTTTTTATGACAAATAAAAAAAGCTATCGAAAATTTCTTTTCAATAGCTTCGATACTTATTCATCTTGATTTAATTTTGTTTGCCTATTATCCTTCATGTTGATGATCGTGTCCACAATCACAATCAAACTCAATTTCTATAGGCTCTTTGCAATTGGGACATACGATTTCATCTTCATCCTCGGAATCAAACATATCCCCGTCAAGATAAACCGTTTCGTGACAATTAGGACATTCTACTTCATAATAATCGATTTCATCTTCATCATAATCGTCCGCTTCGTCATCATAAAATTCAGACTCCAGTTGAGCAAGGTCCTCATCTATTTCTTCCAGGTGCTCACTCAATTGGGTTTGTGAATCTTCCAGATCGGCAATGGCTTCCGAAAAGTCACCAAGAACATCAATAATGCTTTTCAGCAATTTTCCTTCATTTGTGCTTTCATCCACCTTCAGACCTTCTGCAAGTCCTCTTAAATACGCAACTCTTTCACCCAGGTATTCCATTTGAGTTTCCTCCTTTCGTTTATTTATACCAAGCTATTATGGTATTATCTCCATTAAACTCTTTCCATATACTCACCGGTCCGGGTATCCACTCTAATTATATCACCCTGGTTTACAAATAATGGAACATTAATGGTTGCACCGGTTTCGAGGGTAGCCGGTTTTGTTGCGCCAGTAGCCGTATCGCCCTTCACTCCAGGCTCCGTGTGGACTACTTCTAACTCAACAAAATTTGGTGGTTCTACTCCAAATACGGACCCTTTATAAGAAAGGACTTTTACTACCATGTTCTCCTTAACAAATTTCAAAGCATCACCCAATTGACTCTCATTCAGGGGAATTTGTTCGTAGGTTTCCTGGTCCATAAAATAATAAAGTCCGCCATCATTATAAAGGTATTGCATGTCTTTTCTATCAATATGGGCCTTTGGCAATTTTTCTGTAGGTCTGAAAGTCTTTTCAATTATACCACCGGTGATGATGTTTTTTAGTTTTGTCCTGACAAAGGCAGCACCCTTTCCCGGCTTAACATGCTGAAACTCAACTACCTGGTAAACAGTACCATCCATTTCAAAAGTCAGACCATTTCTAAATTCTCCTGCAGATATCATTTGTATTTCCCTCCATAATCAAATTTATAACGTCCAATCACAGTAATTCAAATATTTCATGAATATCAAAGAACAGTTTTCAAATAGCGTCATCAGCTTGATCCGCCTATTTCCCTGAGTATCACCGTATTTAGTATTATCTACAATAGTTTAAATTAAAACGATATAAATTTCAAGGATATTTTTTCTATTAATTAAACAATTATAAGCTCTTTTGGAGAGGAAGTAAAATTTTCTATGCCATCGGAAGTAATAAGCACCATATCTTCAATCCTTACTCCCCCAAAATCATTGATATAAATACCGGGCTCAACGGTAACCACCATCCCCGGCTTTAATACTTCTTCTGCATTAACGGAAAGCCTTGGTGCTTCATGAACTTCACATCCCACGCCATGCCCTAAGCCATGCCCGAAATTTTGGCCGTAACCATGGCTGCTTATTATATCCCTTGCTGCCCTGTCCACTTCTTTACCTGTTATGCCGGGTTTCAACACATTCAGCCCCTTCATCTGAGCCTCCAGCACAATATTATATATCTTTTTTTGTTCTTCGTTCAAGCTTCCGACCCCTATTGTTCTAGTCATATCCGAACAATACCCTTCATAAACACAGCCAAAATCCAGTACCACAAGGTCACCTGCTTCTATCCTTTTATCGCTTGGCTGTCCATGGGGCAGGCTGGAACGGACACCGGAGGCAACAATTGTGTCAAAGGATAATGCCTTTGCCCCGTTTTTCTTCATAAAGTATTCCAATTCAAGAGCTATTTCATTTTCCGTTATACCAGGCTTAATCAGGTGCAATATATGGTAAAATGCAGAGTCGGCTATTTCCGCCGCTTTCCTCATTTTTTCAATTTCCGACTCGTCCTTTATTTCTCTCAGGCTTTCCACCAGATCAGTGACGGGGAAAAAATCCTTAATGCAAAGCTTACTTTTAAACTGTTCATACTTTAAACAGCTCAAGTGCCTGCTTTCAAAACCCATTGAGCGGACATTATTCTTTTTCAGCACATCATTTATGCTATCCATTGCATCCCCTTCAAACTGGATCACTTCAAAGAAAGGGGCTTGTTTGTGCGCTTGCTGCGTATAACGAAAATCCGTGAGCAAAAATGCCCTCTCCCGGGTAACAATACCATACCCTGCCGTACCTCTAAAGCCGCTGATATAGGTAAGATTTATCGCATTGGTAATAAGCATTGCATCAAGGCTTTTTCCCTTAATATTATTCTGTAAATTTTCCAAACGCCTTTTTAAGAACATAAACTACCTACCTTCATTCAAAAATGTATGTAAACTTAATCTTAACAGAAAGCGTTATTCTGCTTTAACCTAAGCACAACAGCCCTTAAGCCAAGCAAATAGCTGTCTCCCCCAAAACCGCTGATTTGGCCCAGGCATACGGGTGCAATAACGGACTTTGCACGAAATTCTTCCCGACCGTGAACATTGGACAAATGCACTTCAACCGTCGGAATATCCACTGCCTTTATTGCATCCCTTATTGCAATGCTATAATGGGTGTAAGCACCGGGGTTTATTACAATGCCATTATACTTTCCCATGGCCGAATGAATAATATCTATTATTTCCCCTTCATGATTGGATTGATATATCTCCACACCAATATTAAGCTTTTCTGCTTCTTCCCTGATCCTTTTGTTAATGCTTTCAATATCTTCGGTACCGTATATTCCTTTTTCCCTAATACCCAGCAGGTTAAGGTTAGGACCGTGAATTACCAGTACTTTAATATCAGTGTTCTGCATCTCTTTTTTGCCGCCCCACTTTCATGTATATCTTTTTTAGTTCCAAGGCATCTTCTGCCATGGTACCCCTTGATTCACAAATGATTACAGGACTCAAGTTTTTTTCATAAAGAATCTCTGCAATCGGTTCAAATTCAGGACCATATTGAGTATCAGATAAGTTCCAGTGTTTTTTTTCGCCACCGGTAGTAAATTCAACCCTGCTAAAATGCACATGCAGTTTTTTTAACCTATCCATGCCTAATACCTTTTCAACTGCATCAAATACTTTTACGAAATCCTTTTTATCTACCAAACAGCCCAGTCCCCGGGCATGTATATGTCCAAAATCAATGGTGGGAATAAGGCGCTCGTCCAAGCGGCACAGCTCAAGCACTTCTTCCAGGGTGCCCAATTGGTTGATCTTGCCCAATGTTTCAGGGCATATATGAATATCTCCCAACTCCAGCCTGTCAGCTTCCAGTATTGTGTCCATAAGTGTTTTTTTGGCCAATTCAAGTGCTTTTTCTCTACTCATCTTACTGCATGAACCAGGATGCACCACAACCCTACTGGCCCCCATCCAGCGGGCAACCCGCATGGTTGAAAGGATATAACGCTTGCTGTTTTCCCTTTTTTCCGGCTCATCACTTGCCAGATTAATATAGTAAGGAGCATGTACACTTAGGTAAATTCCGTGTTCTTTGGCATTTTCACCTATCTTTACCGCGGTTTCTTCCGTTATCTTTATTCCCTTGCTGCACTGGTATTCATAAGCATCCAGGCCCATAGCCTTTAACCATCCCGGCATTTCAACGGATGATTTATAACCCTGTTCATAAAAAATATCCGAGTTTCCAGAAGGACCAAATTTAGCTGCCATGCAATTCTCCTTTCAAAAGAATAATGCTGCTGTGAATATTATGCACTTTTATAATACAAACAATTAATAAGTTACAGAAAATAAAGGCAGACTTGCATGTCAGCTTAATAATCCGTTTTTGTTGTACTTATGTAAATATCTGCAATGACTGATGCTGCCTGTTCAACTGTCAGCAATGAAACATCCACCTCATAATCATTATTTTTATAATAAGGTTCCCTATATTCGAGCAGCTTTTCTATTGTATTTCTAATATTTCCTTGTTTTAACAAGGGCCGCTTCTCATGGCTTTTGGATATATTCCTCAAAATAGTGTCTATATCCGCTTTTAAACAAAAAATGATCCCATTTTCACGAAATTTTTTTACATTTTCAGGATTTAATACAATACCTCCGCCGGTCGCAATCACCGTCCCTGTCAAACGGGATAATTCCTCTGCCGCTTCCTTTTCTGTTTCACGGAAATAAGCTTCACCCTTGTGAAAAAAGATATCGGAAATTGACATTCCAAGCTTGCCTTCAATGTATTGATCCATATCAATAAATTTCATGCCCAGCTTGCCTGCTACTTTCTTTCCAACAGTTGATTTTCCTGTTCCCATAAACCCTGTAAGTACAATGTTTTTCAAACCTTTAACCTCCATACTTTATGCATGCCTTGGATTCTTTTTTACTATTTCCGCTGCCCGGAGTATAGCGGCTATTGCATCCACTTCATATTGTTGTTGTATTTCCCTGAATTTTAAATACAACTCCCCCTCCTCCGTAACAATATATCTGGGTGGCAAATTATTCAAGGCAATAGCAGTAACATCATTAATACATTTTTCACAGGTACAACAGTTAGCATCCTTTAGTACCCTTTTTATAACGGAAGCTACAACCTCTTCCATATAATTCTTGAGTTGCATAACCTCATACCTCCTTACTATATTACAAATCGATTCTATCATAATTATATCAATTTGTATATATTATGCAAAAGTTGCCCTGAAAATGCAATACGAGGACAATTATCCAGCCGCCAAAAGAATATGGCAAGATAACTGTCCTCGCACTTTATAGGTAACATGCATTAGCTTAACCCAGGAAGACTCATATATACATTAACCGGTAATTTCTTAATAATAGTGATGCGTTCACCATTTTCCCCATCATAGGTTAGCCGTATAATATTGGTGAGACGTGCTATATCCTTTTGCCTGTCTTTTGCAGCTACCCTGATTTTATATATAAGCTGCAAAGGTTCCCCTGCACGCAGTACCTTTACACCCGGTACCGACGGGTCATACCAGTAACCCGATATATTTAAAGTATTGTTAATAACGGCCGGAGCTGTTGTTTCCTCATATTTCATTCCGTTTTCAGCTCTTAAATAGCAGTAACTGCTTACATCAGGACGGTAAGTAATAAATCTTAAATTTTCTTTATCGCTCACAAATTCTAATTCCAGTTTAACGTTTTCAAGGTCTTTTCTGTTTGTCAGTTTTAATTGATAGGTTATCACTTCTCCCGATACATATAGGTTAATGCCACCCGAACTGGTATATACCCGATTGCTACCTACTCCATCCTTCAGATCTATGTTTTGAACATCCGGTGATACTCTGACAAATTTAACCGCATCGGCTATGGTATATCCTTCATCGCTTGCAAGTATCTTTACGTAGCAGTCCTCACCCTTGGTCAGGTAATACTCGCCTAAATATACCCATTCCCCGCCGTTTTTCTGCTGGTTTACACTTATTGAAGTATCCAAACCGTTGGCCCACTTAATCTCAACCGGCGCATTATCCGGCCTGTTGGGGTGCGAAGACCACATCATATAAACATAATATTCACCTGACTCAGGAATAATTGGAACCCATTTTGCCCATTTTGAAGGGTCTGCTCCAGCATTTCCATCATGGGCATAGTCATTCAAATAATATTGTCCCGCTACCGAGGTACTTGATACCCATTCATCGCTAAAATAGCAGGTACCCTTGCCTTCATTATTGGCATTATCATTATCTACAATTAGCTCATCCGAGCTATAGCCGGGGTCTCCCATAACAGCAGTAATCTCCAATAGGGGATGGTTGTCTTCTGCTTCCCTGCTGTTAAATTTTTTATTAGAACTGTTTCCACTATAGTCATCATCCACATACATACCTATGCTGATAATCTTATTACCGGCTTGCAACTGGCTTCTTATATACTGTGTAATATCCCATTCGCTATATTGCTTAGAGGCTGTGGCACTGGTTATTTTAACTCCAAAGGCCGGTGCGTTATTCCATGTTATTGTTGTTTCCGTCCAGTTGTTGGAGGTTTCATAAACAGCAATGTCAACCGAATCGGCAGCGGTGCTGTAAAGCTTTAATTTGGCATTTTGCACTGAAGAAATTTGCAGGTCAGTTAAATCAAACTTAAGGTATACCTTACGAATGTTATTCTCCTTTTTCTCCTGCTTTTTTATTTCCAATGTTTTTTCTTTACCAAAATTTGTATCCCATTTTGCACTGCATATAAAGGCATCTTCTTTTACTTCTATGGTTATTGTTTCCGGCACAAGCGGCGGTTCTGTAAGAAATCCCCCAGGTATATTAAAGTCTACCGGTGCAAATACAATCTGCGTACC
>JAAYHJ010000049.1 GCA_012735465.1 Clostridiaceae bacterium | reverse complement strand
TTTATCAGCTTTTGCCATTGTGTTAACCACCATTCTATAAAATGCTTATGGTTAACATAATACAATAAATTGTGTGGTTGTTGTATGGATATTTTTACCTTGCAATACCTTTATCGTAATCTATATAATATTATTTCCGAAATCGGCAATGTTGAAAGGTTTCCGAATTCTGATAAATTGGCTCAGTTTTGCGGTGTGTGTCCTGTAAATTTCAGTTCAGCAGGAAAAGGCAAAGACCAAAGGAGCAGGCAGGGAAACAGGGTTTTAAATGCTATATTTCACTTTTTGGCTATACAGTTGGTGCAAATATCACCATCAGGCAAGCCAAGGCAAAGCACCAGCCCTTTTACAACAGCATAAAATAGAGAACCATCCCCTATTTTAATTGGAGGAAAAGACTATGATTGAAAAACATGATGATTTTAATAAGGAAATTGAAAAGTTATAACAATTAGTATTAGATAAGGGTCAATGTAAATTTAACGTTGAAGAATTTAAAGAAAGCTTTTTTAGGCAATCATCGCATTCTCCGGATAACATCAAGAGTATTGAATTTATTGAATACGGTATTGTTACAAAGGAGTATGAACCTAATGTTGAAACTTTTGGAGTAAAAATTAAAAATAAAAATGTTTTACTTTCAGATATTATTTACTTAATGGAGAGCGAAGAAATTGCAAAAATAATATCTAAAGAATTCCCGGAGTTAACACTTGAAGAAATTGAGGCGGCTCAGCGTGTTATGACAGTAATAATGCTTGGATTAGAGTGTAGGAGAATAAATAACGATAAGTAAGCTACTATTTCAGAACCCGGAGGGCAGAGAAATATTAAACCACCGCTATGTCTATGACAATAACGGCAACCAGGTGGAACGGGAAGAAAACGGTGAGACAACCCGGTACATCTATGACCAGCTGAACCGGCTGTCAAAGGTGCAATACCCCAATGCAACGGAAGAGTTTGAGTATGACATGGCCGGAAACCGTATAAAGAGAACCTTTAACAACGTAATCACCAAATACGATTACGACAGAAGGAACCGTCTGACCGAAAAGGTGGAGGGCGGCGTGCAGACTTCGTACCGCTACGACCCGCAGGGCAACTTGATTGCGGAGGAAGGGCGGCACGGAACCACCCGGTACACCTACGACTGCTTTAACCGGACCGCGAGCATACAGAGTGCAATGGGCGGGTATGTCCAAAACAGGTACGATCCTGAGGGGCTGAGGTATGAGCTTTGGGAAAACGGAAAGCTGAGCCGGTTTATATTCAGCGGCAGAGAGGTTGTGGCAGAGGTTGATGCCAACAACAGCCTCAAGGCTGCAATAGTAAGGGGACATGAAATTCTTGCCCAAAAGGATGTAAGGGACAACAGCTACTATTACCTCAACAATGCCCACTGTAATGTTGTGGGATTGGCGGATGTAACCGGAAATATGGTGAACAGCTACAAATACGACGTCTTCGGCAATATAGTTGAGGCCAAGGAGCAAATCCCCAACCGCTTCCGCTATGCTGGAGAGCAGTATGACCCAATAACAGGTCAATATTACCTGAGGGCCAGGTTCTATAACCCGGTAGTAGGAAGGTTTACACAGGAAGATACTTACAGAGGTGACGGGTTGAATCTGTATGCATATGTAAGTAATAATCCTATAAATTATGTTGATCCCAGCGGGTATTGTGGCGAGAAGAAAGAAAATCCTTTTGGTAAGTATTCGACTGCTATAGATGATAATGTAACGGTTATTGATAAACAGGTTTTACCTGAATGGATTAAAGATACCTTTACTGATGGTGAGTACAGTACGGTAGTAACTAATGAAGATATTACACTTTATAGAGTATATGGAAGTAGGGCAGAAGCTACAGGTAGCTTTGTTACCACACAACCTGCAGTGAATAGAATACAGACTAAGATAGACAGTGCATTGCTTTCTGAATGGGGTGGAACAAGAGAATTTGAAGCAGAAATAGTAGTTCCCAAAGGGACTGTGTTAAATATTGGTAAGGTTGCACCTCAAACTATTAAATCTACAAGTACAGTTTTAAAAGGGGGAGCGGATCAAGTTTTATTACCTCAAAACTGGCCTAAAGACTGGATAAGAAGTACTAGGAAAGTTCTAAATTGATAAAAGTAGAAATGGAAGTGGTTAACGGTGAAAATAGAGAAGAAAAAAGAATTAATGGAGCAAATAAACAAAGTAATAGTTTTACTTGAAAATGAGTATATAAAAAAGAATAAACCTATGCAGGAATTAATAATAAGAAGATATAAGAATGCGAAAAATGTTCTAGAATCTACTCCTTTAGAAAGCTTGAAGAGAGAACTATTCAAAATAGACGGTGGGGTAAGAGCGTACCTTGAAGCTTCAAGTGACTATATGAATCCATTGTTAGGTGAAATGAATAAGGCAGAAAAATTATTAGATAAATTTTTCAGTTAAATATAACATAAACCTTGTTAATATAAACAACTTATTAAGAAATCAAAAGCAAGTATTATGGTAACTAACACAACTACGTAAGTGGTGTACAAACACAATCCTTGAAAGTGCAATATATTGAAAACCGTTATAATGCATATGTGCAGAATAATCCTGTAAATTGCTACGACCCAAGTGGGTATAGTAGCGTATGCAGTAGAAAGTCGAACCGGAGGAATAAGCTCCAAAAGGCAAACAAGAGCAAGTTTTTATTAACGATAGAAGCAGAAACGTATAAGAATGATAGCAAGAAATCTTGGTGGAAATAATATTGTTATTTTTGATCCAAGCTTAATTAAGTAGTAGGGGGTGAAGTACAATGGTGCATCGCTTGAACGTATTTATACCTTAAAGGGAACTAAAAGTATATCAAATAAAAACTTTATTGTCAGCATATATTTTGTGAATAAATATCTTAAAGAGATACACTTATATAATGCAGAAGATAATTCTGAAGATTGGTTAGAAAGTAATGAATTGGACAGGAAAAGAAGACAAGACGAGTGGCTTAATTCATTACTCGGTAAAGGATCTTATAAATATCCGTGGGGAGTAATTGAGTCGGTTTTTGATCCTAAAGGTGGATTCAGTTCAATAATTATAAGATATAAATAATGTAGATTCAAGATATATGCGAGAATATATCAAATAAAGAGCTTGATGGTTTTTGATATGAAAAAAATAAAGGAGAATGTATTTATGTGTAGATATTGCAATGAAACTGGAGATATGTTTTAAAATAAAGTGTTTGATGCAAAGAGAATAGAAGAAATGGAAAATCAAAATATTATATCTTTATATGCCGGTGATTGTGTTACTAATGAGATAAACATACATTTAGAATCAGAAGATCATTACACGATTCAAAATTATTACCAATGTAATTATTGTAAAACATTTTTCTATATAGGCTTTTGTGTCAGAGGTTTTCCGGTATATAAAGAGTACACATCTATAGAAACAAAAATGCTGGAAAATCTTTGGGGTAAAGTTGGAAAGTATTACACATGAAGAATTATTAAGGTTTATGAATTATAGAAAGCGACGGCAAAACAATTACCGAAAAAATAACCATAAGCCTGTTGACATTGTTGGTGTAAGAGAATTCCTTCAGGCTGTCCACCGCACCGGTAAGTTTCAGTCCCGCAATAATAAGATGTACGCCGATAATGGCGGTAACAACGCCAAGACAAAGCACCAGCTCTTTTATAAGGGAATAAAACAGAGAACCGTCCCCTGTTTTCTGTTTTAAGGTTCTGGTTATTCCGGAAAAGCATCAATAAATCTAAGTATATATCTTTTTAAATATGTGCAATCAGTAGAATTTACCTCACCGTCGGAATTAACATCAGCTCTTAAAAGATCATCATAATTAAACTGAATTTTTCGAAGCAAATACCTTTTAAGTATCGACAGGTCAAGCGAATTTATATCTCCATCTAAAAATATATCTCCTTTTTTAACTTCAGGAACAACTTTTGTCAATGCAATATTCTTGAATAAAACGTCGTATCCTGGGGTATTGTCGCTACAAATACGGATAATCGCTGAGGCACCGACACTTAAATCCCAGTCACTGATATCAAAGGTTACTTCATATCGCTGCCATTGTCCATTCACTGTTACCGATTTTTTTGGGTTTTTTTCGATGAGAGAATACCCTTCGTATCTTACATAGTGTGGTCGTACCTCTACCGTAGTTTTGTTTCCGTTATAACTTCTTGCTTCAAAGCTGATAGTATATACCCCTGCACCATATTTCTCCAATTCATCTGTTACAACAGTGTATAATCCTTGATTGTATATATTACTGGTAACGACACAACGCAATACAACTTCACCATTATCAACATATGGTTTGAGTGTTGCACCCGGATTGCTGTAAGGATTATATCGGCTTGCAAAGGAATAGTCTTTCAATATATTTTTACTGCTATTCACTACAGGAGAGAGAATCACAGCCGATTTTTCGCTGTCATATACAGCTTTTGTATAATAACGATTTATTTCATCAAGAGAAATATATTTGATATCGTTTTGCGTTGTTCCTTTTGTGTTTGCATTTATTTTGATATCCAGTAAACTACAGATTTCAGTTTCAGGCAATAATATTTCACTACCGTCGCCAATGGGCTGATGCTGTAATTTCTGCAAATTATGGTTGATATATACCTTTTTGTTATATGTATAGTTCACTTTGTTTCGCACACAGGAAAGGGGATATTCCGGTTTCGTACCGTCATTATTGATGGAAATGGTGAGTTCATTATCATCCTTATACTGAGGCTTGAAGTCACTTTCTGATGTAATCAGTTTACCGTCAATATAGCAGTTTTTAAAATTCAGTTTATAATTTGATGTATGTATAAGTGTGTCATTATTGATTACATGAATAGCTTGTCCTGCTTTAGTATTCCATTCAGTCACAATGGATGAACCCCTGATTGCGTTGAAACGACAATTGTTAAAATTAAAATTCTTGACTGCATCACCCATATTCTTGCCATTGAAAATCCAGGGTGTGTTGATAACATCAACACAGTCTAAGTTGTTGAAGGTAACGTTCTTTGCAACAGATTGTATCTTTGCTCCGTTATACCAGTTATTTATAATTCCCTCATCAGCACGGAATACATAGATATCTGTAAATTCTACATCATAGGGAAGCGTATGCTGTGGGAATAATGCGGCACATGTTGTTCCCATGATACAGTTGCTGATGCGATGATACCCATAACCGCCACTATATGTAAATCCATTGTCGCTGACATACCAAAAACAATTTGTAATGGTTACATTTCCGGCACCTACAGCAACACCGTCAGTACGGATTCTTGCAGTTAGACACTTAACATTTTTGACGAGATGGGTAGTACCGATAAGGTACATGTGGTATCCTTGAGAATCTATGATTTTTACATCTTTAATTGTAAAATTGTTACCGCTTACGTCCATATAGATATTGGTTCTATTCTCTGTCACCGAAGGGTCGGACACGTCGCTAAACGGGTCAAGTAACATTCCATGTCCGCATATGGTAACATTATTCGATTTAATATTCAAACGACTGTAAAACACGGATCCCGGTGCAATATAAATTGTTTTTATCTTTTCATCAAGGGTATAATATGAACTGGTTTCATCAGGGTCAAACCATGGCTCATCAACATATAAAACAGATTCGTCATTTTTGTCTATATCATAATCTTCGGGAGCATCTGCAAAAATCGAAAGAATGGTAGTATCATCGTCATCAAGACGAATCATAAAGTTTGTATCATTCTTATCAAGCCACACAGAGATAACACCATCATGAAATTCGTTTCGATATCCCTTTGAGCTTGGCAAAACGCTATATGTTTCAAAATCACGATAAACGGCAATATCAATCCGAACCTCTCCTGTGAAAGCAAATTCGCAGAATCTTCTGTCAAAGTCGGGTGATAAGCATCTATAAGCCATCTGTTCACCGTTTGCATAACGATTATATACGGGAACCGTTTTAGATTTATTGCCTTGATGTACTGTTACACCATAATCATAGCAGCGTGGAATTCTTTCATCATATTCGGGATAGACAATTAACTGTCCACCATCTTGTGCAAAAGTCTCAATGATAAAATTCAACGGAAGAAAACTGAAGATTAGCAATAAAGTAAGAATTAGGGAAATGGTCTTTTTCATAATTATAATATCCCCCTTTAAAAACATGAAATGAGAAATAAATATACTTAAGGTTTGTAACTATCTATATATAAATTATTATATCAAATCAAATACACTGGAGTCAATGGCACAAAGCAAATTGTTCACGGTAAAAGCATGAACCCATCTCCTGCCAATACTCTCACAAGAGAGTTTTT
>JAAYHJ010000048.1 GCA_012735465.1 Clostridiaceae bacterium | reverse complement strand
GTAAAAAAACTCCAATATCAACAATTTTAAAGGGCATACAACGCAGCGGGTATGTGATATAGCCCGTTGTATCAAAAAGATGGGGATACCTTTAAGTTTAATTATCCTACAACAAATTGACACTATCGTGAAGTGAAAAGTATTTGACATTATTGGTTTTGAATGTTATTATAATGTAAAATAAAATAAATACCAAGATAGAGGCGCACTTTTTATCAGTAAGTACAATGAGAAATCCGGTTTTCTGTGATTTGTACCTGAAAGGAAAAAGTGCCGAAGGAAATATGGACCGGCACCACATTGTCCTGGTTGTTCAGTGAATAACTGTTCAACTGTCATCAATTATTTGATGGAGAGCTATCTGTGATATAATTATTGCTGTACAGGGATGTGCACACATACGTACGCGTATATAATTATATAAAACAGCTGGTTATCCTAACCAGTTATTTTTATTTTTAGCAAAATCCATATGTTAGAACGTAATGAAGTTTAGTTTGTTGTAATATTATTTTCTTAGGAGGGTGTTTATGAGAAAGTATAATATGGCCATTGTGGGTGCTACCGGCATGGTAGGCAGAACTTTTTTAAAGGTGCTGGAAGAAGTAAATTTACCTATTGAAAACTATTACTTGTTTTCATCCAGCAGATCCGCGGGTACAAAACTTCAATTTATGGGTAAAGAATATACAGTAGAAGAATTAACCGAAAATTCCTTTGACAGGGGTATAGACATTGCACTTTTCTCTGCTGGAGGAGAAACAAGCCTGAAATTTGCTCCTATTGCCGCAAAAAAGGGTTGCGTGGTTATTGACAACAGCAGCGCATGGAGGATGGACCCCGAAGTACCCCTTGTTGTACCGGAAATCAATCCTGAAGAAATAAGAAAACACAAAGGAATAATTGCTAACCCTAACTGTTCAACCATACAAGCGGTAGTTGTACTAAAACCTTTACATGATAAGTATGTAATCAAAAGAATAGTTTACTCAACTTACCAGGCCGTATCCGGGGCGGGAATGGCCGGTTATAAAGACCTGGAGAACGGGCTGAAGGGTGAACCGCCAAAGAAGTTCCCCCATCCCATTGCCGGCAACTGTTTACCCCATATAGATGCGTTCTTGCCCAACGGATACACCAAAGAAGAAATGAAGATGGTAAATGAAACCAGAAAAATACTGGGTGAACCATCTTTAAGGATTACCGCAACCACGGTTCGCGTTCCCGTTTTTAACGGACACAGCGAATCCATTAATGTGGAATTTGAAAAACCTTTTGACCTGGATGAATTAAGAAAAGTACTGGAGAATGCTCCCGGTGTCATTGTTCAGGACGATGTACAAAATAATGTTTATCCCATGGCAATTTATGCCAGCGGCAGAGATGAAACCTTTGTAGGAAGAATTCGCAGGGATGAAAGCGTTGAAAGCGGAGTAAATCTATGGGTAGTAGCAGATAACATCCGCAAGGGAGCTGCAACCAATGCCGTACAGATTGCACAGAAACTAATTGAAATGTGGAATGAAGAACAATGATGTCTTAGGCAGCGCACGGAGTGCTTCCAACGAGTATAGGTGCAAAAATAAGAAAGGTGGGATATCATGAAAAAAACCTTATTTACCGGTTCAGGAGTTGCAATTGTTACTCCTTTCACCGATACGGGGGTGGATTTTGACAAACTGGGTGAATTATTGGAATTTCAAATTGCCGAAAAAACCGATGCTATTATCATTTGCGGAACTACAGGCGAAGCATCCACCATGCCCGACGAAGAACACAAGTCTGTAATCAAATATGCGGTAGAGAAAGTCGCAAAAAGAATCCCAGTTATTGCCGGGACAGGTAGCAATGATACAAAGCACTGTATAGAACTCAGCCAATACGCGGAAGAAGTTGGCGCTGACGGTTTGTTATTGGTAACCCCGTACTATAATAAGACCACTCAAAAAGGCTTGATTGAGCACTATACTGCAGTTGCCAAAAGCGTTACACTGCCCATTATACTGTACAATGTTCCGGCCAGGACCGGCTTAAACATTACCCCGGAAACTTTAAAAGAGCTTTCACAAATTGAAAATATTGTCGGTATTAAAGAAGCCAGCGGAAACATAGTACAGGTAGCTCAAATGGCTGCTTTATGCGGCGATTCCATTGATTTGTATTCAGGTAATGATGACATGATAGTTCCTATTTTGTCTTTAGGCGGAAAAGGCGTCATATCCGTTGTTGCAAACATTGTACCCAGGGATACTCATGACATGGTCGTCAAGTATTTACAGGGAGATGTGGAAGGAAGCAGACGTATCCAGCTGAAAATGATGGACTTAATCAAAGCTTTATTTATCGAAGTTAATCCTATCCCTGTTAAAACAGCCATGAACCTGCTTGGTTATAATGTAGGTAAGCTGAGGATGCCCCTAACCGATATGTCTGAAAAGAATGTTGAAGTGCTAAAGCAAGCTCTTATAAATTACGGTCTTACTATAAAAGAATAAATCTTAGCTTTGTTCATAATTTTTAACAGAATAACATAGTGAAAAAATGGAAGAATAAAGGATATATAGCAGGGACATGTTTGCTTTTAGTGCAATATATGTCCCTTTACTTGAATTAAATGCAACAATATTGTCCGGAAGGATGTGTGCAAACCCAATGATAAATATAATTCTAAACGGCTGCAATGGAAAAATGGGAAGAGTCGTTACCCGAATTGCCTCAGAAAGTAATGATTGTAAGATTGTTGCCGGTTTTGATATATCTGATGAAATAAAAAATGAATATCCTGTTTATAGTAATCCTTACGATTTTAATTCCAGTGCTGACGTTATTATCGATTTTTCGCATCCCGATTCTTTGAAAAAATTATTGCCTTTTGCAATATCCAGGAAGTTGCCCCTTGTTATTGCAACAACCGGCTTATCCCATCAGCAAGTATTAATGCTGCATGAAACAGCCAATCATGTACCTGTGTTTTTTTCAGCAAATATGTCTCTCGGTGTAAATTTATTAATCGATTTAGTTACACGGGCAGCAAAAATACTTGAAGATTCCTTTGACATTGAAATTATAGAAAAGCATCACAATCAAAAGATTGATTCTCCAAGCGGAACGGCTCTTGCCATTGCCGATGCAATTTCCGCCAGCCTTTCTCAGACAAAGGAATATGTATATGATCGTCATTCCGTGCGCAAAAAAAGAGGTAAAAATGAAATTGGTATCCATGCCGTAAGAGGTGGAACAATCGTTGGAGAACATTCCGTCATATTTGCCGGTAATGATGAAATAATTGAAATAAAACATTGTGCAATGTCAAAAGAAATATTTGCCGTTGGTGCTATAAAAGCTGCCAAATACATAGTTGGTAAAGATGCCGGAATGTACACCATGAAAGACCTTGTAAACAATATATAAATTGCAGGTATTGGTTGGGTAAAATTAAGGATAAGGAAGGTGTTTTAATGAGCGACAATACGATTACCAATTTAACCGTTAGCAGTTACGTTAGCCTTATCACATTGGATAGCATACCAAATAAAACTTCAGTACTTTCCGAAATTTTTACAACAATTTCAGATGCAGGTATTAATATTGATATGATTAATCAAACCGCCCCCTACCGCGGAGTGGTTAATGTATCTTTTACAATATCCGATGATGATTTAGCAAAGGCCATTACCGTTTTAGGGCAGTTTAAGAAAAAAATACCGGATCTAAGGGTAGAGGTTAACTCCAATAATACCAAATTATCCGTATACGGTGAAGCAATGCGCAATATGCCCGGTGTTGCAGCCAAACTGTTTACGGTGTTGGCCGAAAACGACATAGATATAAAGTTGGTTACAACTTCTGAAGTGGACATTTCATGCCTGATTTATGAAAAGGATACGGCCAAGGCAGTGGAAGCAATTAAAGAAGCCTTTGATATTTTATAGTTTTAACTAAGATTCCATATCTGCTAAAAATATACACGGCGGATATGGAATCTGTTTTTAATACTCAATCCCTTTCCTTGCTGAAATGCCCTTTTCCATAGGATGTTTTACGGGGATGATCTCAGATACGTAATCAGCCAGGTCAACTATGCCTTTGGGTGCATCCCTTCCAGTTAATATCAACTCAATACTTTGAGGCTTTTTTTGTATCAATTCACAGATAAATCTTTCATCAATTAAATTATTATGTATGACTGCCATTATTTCATCCAATATGAGTACGTCGCATTCTTCCTTCTTCATAATTTCTTGTGCATATTCAAGCGCCTTATTTACCTCCGTTTTTAATTCAGCAATCTCCTTCTCATTTAAAGTCCAAAAAAAACCCCTTTTCTTTTCAAACCGTACAATTTTGAAGCAATCACCCAGCTGATTGCATATATGCAGTTCGCCCGTATCACAGCTTTTCAGAAATTGTATCATCACCACTTTTAAACCTCTTCCTGCACTTCTTATCCCTTGTCCAATGGCAGCAGTTGTTTTTCCCTTTCCGTCACCGGTATATACTTGGACCAATCCGTTCTTCATGCTAAAACTCCTTCATATGTTTTATTTCCTAGTTTTATTTCTTATTTTAATAATGCTGTAAAATAAGTCAAGCACAGCTTAAAGCCATAGCAGCATCCTTTTGCACCGCTATGGCTACAGGGCAATCCCTACTTTTGCTACTGCCTCTTTTATGTATTTTTCTAACCCTACCCTCCATGAAATTTCGTGCAACATATTTTTTATTCGTCTTCATTATCTTCAGCATCGCTTTGATTATCGCCTTGCGTATCAATAACCTCTTTATTCACAACCTCCATCTTTGAAATGGACACTTCATAAGCTGTCCTTGTAATGGTTTCGGTGTTGCTTATTTTTTTCTGGTATTCCCTGCTTTGTATCCTACCCCAAATTTTAATATTTTCGCCTACTTTTAAAGTAGCTGAATACCGTGCATTTCTACCCCATGCAATACATGGAATATAATCCGATTTATTGTAAGAGCGATTTACTGCCAGGAGGATGTCTGATATCTCGCGGCCAAAAGGAGTCGTCCTATAAACAGGTACCTTGCAAATGTATCCGTTCAGGTAAATATAATTAGGATTTTTAACTTTTTTATCAGGTTCCAGAATCTTAATATCTTTTGCAAATACAGTAAGTATCAGCCTGTTCCCACTAGCATTACTATAATTGTTATACGAACGAAACTGGCCTGATATTTCTACCCGTTCCCCTACTTTTAAATTCATATCCTTTATCAACCTTTCTGAAACAGTTACAGGGATATAATCATTTATTTCACTCAATCTTGGGACTTTTAACGTAAACTCATAAAAACCCTCACCATACACCTCATGGCTATAATTTAAAGCACTATTCACTGTCCCCACAACTTCAACTATATTATTCTCAACGATATTTTCCACACTACCCCACTCCCCTCTCATATTTATCCTTATGTGTTCAGGGTTTCTTATCCTATACTTATTCATGCTAATACAATTTTAGAAGTATTTTTTATGCACATATAATATTATTTAACCTGCCTTAAAACAATAAAAAGCCTAAACCCCAGGGGTTCAGACTTCACCTCTGCTCAGTCCTTTATGTCTATATGCTTATCCACTGTGGGATCTGCCATATTATTAGGTATTTGCTTACCCGTATGGTCAATATAATAATTATCTTTGTATATTAACTCGGATATGGGTACAATCTTATATCCATTGCCCTGTAACACTTCCAATATTTTAGGAAGGGCAGCAGGGGTATACTTGGCGGCATTATGAAATAAAACAATGGATCCGCTTTTTACCCTTTTAGTAACCCTTTCAACAATTGCATCCACGCCCAGTTCCTTCCAATCCAGTGAATCGACATCCCATTGGATTACATAATGTCCCATCTCACGGCATACCTGTACCAACTTATCATTATAATCCCCATAGGGTGGTCGAAATAAGAAGGGCCTTTTACCGGTAATTGCCTCGATCTTATCATCACATTTTTTTATTTCTTCCTTCATTTGTTCAACAGATAACTGCGTCATATGGGGATGAGTATTTGAATGATTCATAACCTCATGCCCTGCATCATGTAATGCTTTTACAGATTCAGGATACTTATCCACCCATCCGCCTACCACGAAAAAGGTGGTCTTTACATTATATTTTTTGAGAATACTTATCAGTTCCGCTGTGTCCTCATTGCCCCAAGCAGCGTCGAAGGAGATTGAAATTACCTTATCCGGGCGATCCACACAATAAATGGGTAAGTCCCTTTTAGGTGATATGACCGAAAAAACGCTGGTTGCCGAATCCCAGCCTATGGAAAGAATTACAACTGCAACAATTAGCAGACAGCCATATATAATAAGCGTTTTCTTATGAATAATATATACTTTCATAAAAATACATCTCCTTTTACTATTATCATCATTACTAAATTTTATTCTTGAACGGGGTTATTATGACAAAAAAAGAGATGGCAGCAATAATACAGATTTAGAGATGTATTCGGACATAAAAAAACACCTAATACTTAGTAGTATTAGGTGTTTGGCTGCGGGACTAGGATTCGAACCCAGACAAAGTGAGTCAGAGTCACTCGTGCTACC
>JAAYHJ010000047.1 GCA_012735465.1 Clostridiaceae bacterium | reverse complement strand
TTACAATAGTATTCACAAGAGATCCTCCTTTTCAAAGGTTTTTGATGGTGATTCTATTGTATCAAAAAGTGAGGATCTCTTGTTTTTTTATCCTTAAAATGTCCTACAATTATTTTACACTATGTTTATTTGTAAAAAAAATCCATTACTTGATGTTTTTTTATGCCGAAGTAATTGCCGTATGGGAAACCTCTGCTAATTGCCACTTGCCGCATCTGTCTCCCCAGCGGGCAATAGGGTGGCCGTCTGATAATATTTCCACAACTTCGCATCCATTGGAACAACTCTTACATTCAAAACTCTTAGCTTTATACTCCCGCTCCACCAGCTCAAAACCATAAAAGTTTGTGGACCCTTTCTTTCTGATTTCTTCTTTTGCTAAAATTGCAGCTCCCACGGCACCCATCACATCATAATATTCCGGGATAATAACCTTTTTGCCCAGCTCCCTCTCAAAGGCAGCTACAATACCTACATTTGCTGCTACTCCCCCCTGAAAGAGTATCGGTTCAAGCAATTCCTTACCCTTGGCCAGATTATTTAAATAATTCCTCACCAGTGCCTCACATAGCCCATTAATTATGTCTTCAATATTATGCCCCGTTTGCTGCTTATGAATCATATCCGATTCGGCAAATACGGCACATCTTCCTGCTATTCTCACAGGTGTTGTGGATCTTAAGGCATAGCTTCCAAATTCCTTTATGGGTATATTTAAGCGCGATGCCTGCCGGTCAAGAAAAGACCCGGTGCCTGCTGCACATACGGTGTTCATGGCAAAATCATATACAATGCCGTTACGAATTATTATTATTTTTGAGTCCTGTCCTCCTATTTCCAAAACAGTACGCACATCCTTACAGTAATCCAGGGCAGCAACGGCATGGGCAGTGATTTCATTTTTCACCACATCAGCCCCAACCATCACTGCAGCCAACTGCCTTCCGCTTCCTGTAGTGCCTACCCCGGCAATATGGAAGTCCCCATTCAAACTTTTTTTTAAAGTCCTTAGTCCCTCCTTGAGTGCCCGGATAGGTTGCCCCTGCGTACGCAGATATAATTTACTGCAAACCCTGTTTGACTCATCAAGCAGCACAAGATTTGTGCTGACTGAGCCCACATCAATTCCCAGATAATATGTATTTATCAACGGCTACATTTCTCTCCTTTCTACGCATAAGCATATCCACAAAAGCTTCAATTCTTGTTCTATACCCTGCTTCTCCTGTCATTTCATCAATAATTAATGTAAGGACGGGTATATCCAAATCGGTACTTACCGTGGGGAGAATGCTTTCGGCAACGATTTCAGGCATGCAAGTAAAAGGGTATAGCTGGATCACTCCGTCATACCCTTGCTGGGCATACATTACGCAGTTCCCCACCGTCTCCTGTGCATGCCCTCCAATCATAGTCTTCAGATAAGGTTTTGCGGCCTTTTCATAGGGTCGGTTTTTATTCATTCCAAGGGCATATTTTATGACATGCTCCATTATCCAATTACCAATATTCAGAGAACGGTCCACTTCAACGCCCATGTCCCCCAGTATTTCTTCTATTCTAAAGTTTGCAAAGGGTTCTATCACTGTATAAATCTCCCCTACAATTCCAATGCGCAGGGGAGTTACCTTTGTATCTATTTCAATGGCCTTTAATTCTTTTTTAGTGTTTTCAATGAGCATTAAAATTTCTTCCGCACTCTTTACCTTTTGAACCTGGTGATGGAATTTTTTCATGATCCAGTTTGTTTTCCCCTTTATTTTCTCCCTTGCTCTTATGCGAAAGGACAGACGATCCAATTCATCCAATGCAAGAGCAACCTTTGTCGCCTTTTTTACCCCTCTTGCTACTGTAAGCAGACTCTTATTTCCAACTATGCTTTTTATCCTTTTTATAAACTCTCCCACATTACCCTTTGGCAGTTCAAGTACAAAAAAATCCACATCATGGCCCAGGTCTTTTAAAATCTCCCGCTGCACCTCTGAATAATAACCAAAGCGGCAGGGGCCGCATCCCCCGGTCATCACTATGGTATCGGCTCCCTTTTCAATGCTTTCAATAAAATTGCCCACATTTATCTTTAGAGGCAGGCATGCAAGCTCCGGAGCATATTTTGTGCCTAATTCCAGGGTACGTTTTGTACAAGCCGGCGGTATTATAAATTCCACATCCAAGGATTCAAAAAGTGCTTTTACTGTAATACAAAGATTACCCATATGCGGAAATGTTACTCTCCTCATTTTTCCTCCTCCATCGAATCATGTCCAGAAAAGCTTCAATCCGTGTATTTACTCCTGCCTCTCCCGAATGCTCATCAATTGTTAAAAGGAAAAAGGGTATGCCTGTTTCACGCCTGATTCTTCTTTCACACAAATCGGATATAAACGCATCCACTCCACAGCCAAAGGACATTATAAAGATAATACCATCAATATCTTTTCTGTCTTTCAGACATAAGGTAGCACCAAGCAGCCTCTTTCCAAAGCTCCAAAACATCTTTTTGTTCATGCGATTGGCCTGTTCTTCTATTTTTGCGTCCTCCAGCTGTTCCGGGGTAATAACCTCAATCCCCTGTTTTTTCAACTTGGATAATATATCCATGCTAATATATTTGTCATACAAATTATAAACATGGCCGATTAATGCTATACGCAAATCTGCCTTTACGGGGGATACAAATTTTTGGTTTTCCAATAATTCACTGGGCAGCTTCCCTTGCTTTATACTTTTTAAATAGTATTTCTGGGCTTCCATGGCTTTATTAAAGGCTGCCTTAATCAGGCGGGTATCCTGGGTAAAATAGCGCCCTATTTGTTCAAAGGATTTATAAAGCACACTCTTAGGATTTCTAAGGTTAATTTCTACATCAATAACAGGAGGCAAATCCTTTATAGAAAATCCAACCATCTCGGGAAGACCGCAAAACTTAGGGCAAATATATTCCCCCCTTGCTATGCTGGTCAGCTTTGGAATGAAGATATAGTCCGCCCGGTTTTTTAAATTAATAACGTGGCCATGAAAAAGCTTTACAGGCAGGCAAGCTTCATCCACGCAGTGTTTAACACCGTCATTTAATATTGTTTTTGTGGTCGGATCGGATAGCACCACCTCCAGGCCCAGCTCCTGGAAAAATGTTTTCCACATGGGATAGTATTCATAGTAAAGCAATGCTCTGGGAATCCCTATTTTGACTGACATCTGTTCACCTCACATGCGTTTTCCTCATGTATTATTGCTATTCCCAGTCAATTTTATACTCAAAAAATGCATAAAAAATACACCTGCCTGTAATGCCAGGTGTATTTCCTTTAGAAGATTTATTCTTCATCATCATAATAATCTTCATCTAAATCTAAATCGAAATCCTCATCATCGATGAAGTCAAACTCATCTTCCATCCGCATTTTAAATAATTCGAACACCTCATTCAATTCATCTTCATCCTCTACAACAACCAGAGTATCCTCCCCGTCTTCTCCTTCTTCCACTCTAAGTATAACAACTTCTCCTTCATCTTCATCTGCTTCGTCCAAAGGAAGTAATACCACATAGTTGTTATCATTCATTTCAATGGTATCAAGATGTTCAAATTCCACCTCTTCCCCATTCTCGTCTACCAATACAACAATGTCTTCTCTTTCTTCTGTCATTAAAATCACCTCATTATTTTATTCCAGTTTATTGTATACCACGTGGTTATTGCTGTCAATGGCTATATACTATTTTATTACTTATACTCAAAATTATTCGGTATATTATTCTTAATATTAATACTGTCAAGATATCCCTGCAGTATATACCCTGCTGCAACCGTATCCACAACTTTCTTCCTTTTTTTCCCTCTTACATTTGTTTCATTTAATATGCGATGGGCTGCCACAGTGGTAAGCCTTTCATCCCATAAAATTATTTCAGCATCGGTTCTCTTGCTTAAATTTTCTATAAACTTACCGGTCAGTTCACCCCTTGGGCCCACCGTTCCATTCATGTTCCGAGGAAAACCTACCACCACCTTTTCCACCTGGTACTGCCTGATCAGCTCCACGAGGCGGTCCAGTACTTTTTCTTGGTCCTTTTGTGCAATGGTTTCCAGCCCCTGTGCAGTCCATCCCATCGGGTCACTTATGGCAACTCCAACCCGGCTGTCGCCATAATCAATACCCATTATCCTCATAATAATTCCTCCTGTAAAACCCTGTTCATTTTATTATATCACCTTTATTGCAAAGTTCTTGCACCTGCTTCCACAATACCCGCACAATATACATTTTTCATCTTCCAAGTGCAGTTTACCTTCCCGAACAGAGATGGCACCGTGGGCACAGGCAGGCACGCATTCCCCGCATCCTTCGCACCATTCTTCAATATGCAGTCTTCTTTTCCTTTCCTTTAGTTTATAAAGAATTTTATCATCAATCGGCTTCCCTTCAAAATAGCTGATATTTACATGAACTTCTTCTATGGACTGCATGCCCAAAGCAATGGAATGAATAAAGGGAATGTTTAGAACATAGTCAATGCATTTTTCCACGTTTCGGATAAGGTTGCCTCCCCCCAAAGGTTTCATTGCATATATGCCTATTCCCCTATCATAGGCTTCTTTAATAGCCTGCAACATTTCATCAATCGTACCGTCTATTATGCCTATTCCCTTGTAATTAACAATGGGATGTATTACATCTATCCCATCCATCCTGGACGCTGCTCTTACAGCAGCAATATGGTGGGTGGATATTCCAACCGCACGGATTATCCCCTTTGCCTTGCATTCATAAAAATATTCCAACGCTTCCCTATGTCCCCGTAAAGTCCATTCACTTTCCTGTTCATGCAGTAAAAAAATATCAATATAATCCCTGTCCAATTCCTTGCGTGCTTTATCCAGGCTTCGGGCCGCACCCTTTCTGTCAAAGGCATAGGTTTTTGAGGCCACCACTATTGGTTTTGATGTCTGTTTCAATGCCCTTGCAATATAAGGATAGGTCCTGTATATTTCTGCCGTATCAATAAAATTTACCCCTTGTCTGAATGCCTCGGCAATAACCTCTGCCCCTTCTTCCAAGGGCAAGTTGGCCTGAAGCGGCCCAACAGTAAGACCTCCAAAGCACAGCCTTGAAACCTTAATACCTGTTTTACCCAATTCCCTGTATTCCAACCTTTTCTTCCCCCAATAAAAAATATAACAAGCTGAAAATCAAAAAAATATTACTGGTAGCTGCCACTACCACACCCGAATCATTCACCAGCATACCGGTGATCCCTGCTATCAGTATGGAGTACCATGCAAGGGAAAAACTTTTATACTTATTAAAAAGCATTCTAAGTAGCCCCTGGGGTTTAAAAGAAAGCACCGTCATTACTCCAACCGATACCAGCAAAACCCTGCTCCATATGGTCCATCGTAGCAGCTTTATGTTCATTTCCAACTTGCGCCTTACAATATTAAATATAGCACTTATCCCCTTTGAATGAAAATCCGCAAGGGCCCTGGCCAAGTGGGATTTCTGCTCGGCAACCACTATATCGTAGATGGCAAAAACGCCAATAAACGATACCGTGATTAAAAACAGGATTAAAATTTCTTTTAAACGAATCCTTCTCCCATAAAAACATAGGACAGCAAAACCAAAGGCCACCGAAGCAGTAATCGTCCCCCCGACATTCGCACCAAATTGGGATAATCCGATAACCGGAATGATTAACATAAAAAGTATTATTGCACCCCATCGAGGTAACTTTTCCTGGTATACAAGCGGAACAATAGTCATAAGGGCTGAAGCAACAAATATGCCCATGTATTCATTTCCTATACCGTAATAGCGTGCTCCAATTACGGCATCATAACCCAGCAACGAGGTCTTATTCAACGGTCCACCCAGTAAAATATCCAGAAATATCAAAACCAATGTAATTGTTGAAATAGCTATTACATGCACCTCACGATTATGAAATAATTTGCATACCAGGCACGCAATAACTACATCTATCAATACCAGCAGTAACGCGAGCAAAGGCAGTTTATATATTTTAAACAAAGGTAAGATGAATAATGCAATGGGGCATGCCAATACAATAAGAACCAAAAACTTAAGTATCCTGCTAAAATTGGACCACCTTGCCTTTCTGGCATTCCTTAATAATATAAAGGCAAGTATTATAAGGAGTAAAACAATTTGTACTCCTATGTATGTTTTGAGCACCACTGCCCTGTTTTTTGAATTAAAAGAAGTAAGCCAATAAAGGGACAGTAATTTCTCAATAGGATTACTCCTTTTCTGGACCTTTATAACCTCCCCGGTAGCCTCTTCTAAATTTCCACCAAAAAACGCTGCTATTGTAGGAGCTATATCAATATTACCAATAATACCTTCTCTTCGGGTAGTTTCAGAATAAAGGAGCCCTGCCTCAATTCCCTTACCATATAATATAACAGGAGGAAGCTTTTTCCCTTCCTTTGAATCAGCATAACTGTAGAAGGGAGAAACAATTATCAGGAGGGTATTATCCCTGTTTATATCTTTCTCCATCCTGCCTATAAATCCGTCAATATAATGCTTTTCCTCCATGTTTAAAACAATAAAATCATTGGTAGCATACTTTTGCATAAAAACTTCATACAATGCCTCGTCATAAGAAACACCTGGTATACTTTGCTGTGTTTGAATATCAGCTGCTGTTGCACCATCGTCAATATAGCCCTTTGAATCCATTGCAACAAGCGCACCGGGCGAATAGGCATTAAGGGGATTTTTTGTAGCTTCAATATAAGCAGTACGAAGTCCCCTACTGTGTAAATAATCCCCTAATAAGCCCACCTTTGCATTATACGTATTATTCTTGTTTAAATCTTTAAGCTCATCCACGTACACTACCTGCAATGAGTCTTTATTCTTAATAATAAGGCACTGCCTTAAGAGCGCATCTGCCCGGGTTCCCCAGCCCAAAGTAGCAAAGGCGCTGACCATATCCGTTCTGACTGCACCTCTGGGATTCATCAGCCCAATCGCTCCCTGCTCCATGATTTTATAAATGCTTGGGACTGACAAAAAATCCTCGAGGTTGAAATCATTTACTATTATAAAAACAGCTTTTCTACTCTCATACTGCACGGCATGAGCAGTGGAAAAGCTGTAAATAAAGGCAACCGCTGCCAATAAAATACTACTTATGCTCCTTAAGATATGAACGTACAAGTTCTTCCAATAGTTCATCTCTTTCCAACTTTCTTATCATGCTTCGTGCGTTGTTATAACTGGTTATGTAAGTAGGATCGCCCGAAAGTATATAACCAACAATCTGATTTATCGGATTGTATCCCTTTTCCGTAAGAGCTTCATACACACTTAGAAGAATATTTCTTACTTCTGTCTCTTTTTCATTCTTCACGCTAAACTTTACTGTCTCATTCATATTGGTCCCCATGCCTACTCACCTTCCTCAAGTTATTTATAGTATTAGGATATAATAAGCAAATTATTTATGCAATACTAAATTAAGTTTATTACCTCAATTGAGCACCCAAATCATTCCTCAGGCCATCCACTATTTTATTAAACACTTTTTGAACATCTTCATCGGTAAGTGTCTTATCAGAAGAACGGAAAGTGATTGAATAGGCTACACTCTTCATTCCTTCAGGTATTTGTTTACCCTTGTAAACATCAAAAAGTTTACAATCCTCCAGGAGCTTTCCTGAATATTTCTTGATTGCATCTTCTATTTGCTTTGCAAGTACATCATCCCTTACCAGCATGGCAATATCCCTTGTGACTGCAGGATACTTAGGCAAGGGTGTGTATTGTACTTCCACATTTGCATTTTCCATCAATAAATTAAAATCAAGCATAGCGGCATAGGCACGAACACCAATATCATAATTATCCAGCACATCGGGATGAACTTCTCCCAAGACACCCAGCTCAACCTTCCCTTTTAATACTTTTGCCGTACGACCCGGATGGAAAGAAGGATTATCCTTTTCAGGCACTATTTCATACTGATGTATTCCAAGAACATATAATAGTTCCTCCACCGTACCTTTCAGATCATAAAAATCACAATCTCCATACATTCCAAGGGTTACAATAATCTTTTCTTCCGGCAGTTCCTGCACGGGAAGGGCTTTTGGTATGTATATGTTGCCCAGTTCGAACAATCTTACCTGTTCCACTCTATGGTTATAGTTTCTGCTCATTACTTCAAGCATTGAAGGAAGGGTTGTAGTACGCATTATGCTGTTTTCCTCGCCTAAAGGATTGGATATGGTAACAACCTTCCTAAGTTCACTATCTTGCGTAATCCTGATGCTGTCAAATACCCGAGGGCTGGTAAAAGAATAGGTGGTTATTTCTGAAAGCCCCTGAGCAATTAAACAGCTCTTTATCCTATCCTCCAACTTTTGCTTATAGTTTTTACCGCCCAGGGTTGTATTTCCGGATAAAAGGGTGGATTCTATCTTATCATAACCATATATGCGTGCAATTTCTTCTGCAAGGTCAGCTTCTGCTTCCACATCCGGCCTGAAGGAGGGAACAGTCACCATCATGTTTTCCATGTCCACTTCAAAACCCAGTTTTGTGAGTATTTCCACCATGTACTGAGCGCTAATCCGGGTACCCAGGAAAGAGTTTATTTTTTCCGGGCGCAACGGAATCCGGACCGGCACAGGATTGCTGTTATTGACATCTATAATCCCCTTTAATACCTCTCCTGCACCCAACTCCACAACCAATTGACAGGCCCTGTTTAACGCCGGAACAACATTGTTTACGTCCAAACCTTTTTCAAAGCGTGACGATGCCTCAGTCCTCATTCCGAGTTTTTTAGCCGTCATCCTCACAGAACTGCCCAAAAAATTAGCCGACTCAAATAAAATGATCGTAGTATCCGGTCTAATTTCCGAATTGGCACCTCCCATCACTCCTGCAACGCCAACCGGTTCTTCTGCATCTGCAATTACCAGCATGCTGCTGTCCAGCTTTCTTTCTTGTTCATCAAGGGTACGAATCACTTCGCCGTCTTCAGCCCGCCGAACAATAATTTTATTGCCTTTCAGCAATTTCAAATCATAGGCATGCATTGGCTGGCCATATTCAAGCATTACATAGTTTGTAATATCCACTATATTATTTATGGGTCGTATTCCGCAGGCCTTTAACCGGTCCCGCATCCATTTGGGAGACGGCTGTATACGCACATTTTTAACCACACGGGCTGCAAACCTGGGACATAAATCCGCATCCATCACTTCCACAGACGCATACTTACTTGCTTCTTCTTCTGTTTCTTGCACATAAACTTCAGGTATCTTAAATTCCTTGTCAAAGGTAACTGCCGTTTCCCTTGCCAGTCCAATTATGCTTAAACAATCCGGACGATTGGATGTAATCTCGAATTCTATTATATTTTCATTTAAACCCAATACCTCTCTTATGTCTTTTCCCAGAGGGTATTCTTTATCCAGTACAAAGATTCCATGTTCAGGAGCATTGGGATAATCCTCCCGGCTGAGCCCCAGTTCCTCGATGGAACACATCATACCATTGGATTCAACACCCCTGAGCTTTCCCTTTTTGATGGTAATGTCTCCGGGAAGCTTTGCCTCATGCTTTGCAATAGGAACATAATCGCCCACCTTAATATTGGTAGCTCCCGTTACAATTTGCAGCACCTCGTCTCCCACGTCCACCTGGCATACCTGCAACCTGTCCGCATTGGGGTGCTTTTCAACGGTTAGTATTTTACCTACCACCACGTTTTGAATGTCTTCGCCTGTTCTTTCTATACCTTCTACTTTTGACCCGGACATGGTCATTGCAGAAGAATATTTTTCCGGGGTTATATCAATATTCATATAATCATTAAGCCAGCTCATAGGCATTTTCATATCCATTACTCCTTTCACGTTTTAAGTAAAGAAATATTAGAACTGCTTTAAAAAGCGCACGTCATTTTCAAAAAACAACCTTAAATCATCTATACCAAACCTCTTCATCACTATTCTCTCCAGGCCCATTCCAAAGGCAAATCCGCTATACTCCTCGGGGTCAATGCCACAAATTCTTAATACCTTTGGGTGTACCATGCCTGCACCTAAAATTTCAATCCATCCTTCCCCTTTACAAACCCTGCATCCATCACCACCGCATACAAAGCAGGACACATCCATTTCAGCACTGGGTTCCGTAAATGGGAAGTGGTGAGGTCTAAAGCGCACCTTGGTTTGTTCTCCGTACAAGCGTTTTGCAAAAACTTCTAAAGTACCTTTTAAGTTGCCCATTGTAACCCCTTTATCCACCACTAAGCCTTCTATCTGGTGGAAAATAGGTGAGTGGGTGGCATCCACAGCATCGGAACGGTAAACCCTTCCGGGGGAAATAATTCGGATCGGAGGTTTGTGTTTCTCCATTGTCCTTATCTGAACAGGGGACGTCTGGGTCCTCAAAACAATATTCTCATTAATGTAAAAAGTATCCTGTTCATCCCTTGCCGGATGATTCTTAGGTATATTTAAAGCCTCAAAATTATAGTAATCCAGCTCCACCTCAGGTCCCTCGGCAATTTGGAAACCCATACCTATAAATATATCCTTTATCTCATCCAATACAATGCTCAAAGGATGTTTTTTACCCATGCTTCTCCTTTTGCCCGGCATGGTGACATCAATTGACTCCTGCTGCAATCTTTGCATTTTTTCTTTTTGTATGAGCATTTTTTTTGTATCTTCCAGTTTTCTTTCAATATAGCTGCGTATCTCGTTGGCCAGTTGGCCAATTGCAGGCCTTTCTTCCGGTGATAAAGAACCCATTCCTCTCAGAACCTGGGTTAGCTGTCCCTTTTTACCAAGATATTTAATCCTAACGTTTTCCAGTTCCTGCATGGAAGAAACTATTGCAAGCTCCTGCTCTGCATTTTCCTGAATAGTTCTTAGCTGTTCTCTCATCTTATCCCTCTTCCTTTCATATCTTTTATGATAATAATATTCAGCAAAAATATACGAGGCAAATATGTATAAAAGCCTTCGTCCATACAAGGACGAAGGCTTAAACATTCGCGGTACCACCCTGCTTCCCGGGCACAAATATACATGTCCCAGGCTCTCTTATGCTCTTTAACGGGTGCAAACCGGTACTGCCTACTATAACTTTCAGCAATACAGCTCCGGAGCGAACCTTCAGTTATACTTTTCCCGAAAATGCTTCCAGCCGCCGGCATTTTCTCTCTGGTGGTAAGTTATAACCTACTCTCTCCTTCATCGCTATTACCATTTAATGTGGAGTATTATAACACATCAAAAGGCATCATACAAGGGGTATTTAATTTACCATTCCTTATACATTTTATGATACACTTTTATTTTAGTACACATTCGTTAAGCGCCTTTATTGCAGCCGCACACAATGCTTCTGCAGCTTTCTGGCGAAATTCATCGGTCTTTAGCTTTTCCCTGTCGGACGGATTTGTTATAAAAGCCACCTCTGCAATGATTGCAGGCATTTTTGCCCTGTTTAATACGGCAAGGTCTTTTCTCGCCTGCAATGCTAAGTTTTTTGTTCCCAGCCGTTTTACCATTTCTTCCTGGGCAATTTCTGCAAGCCTTTTTCCTGAAATGCCATAACCATCACCGGTACAATTGGGATGGTACAATGTGGTTGTGCCATTAACCGATGGATTGTCTACACCCATAGAGTTGTTATGCACACTGATAAGCAAGGTTGCATTCAGATTGTTTGCAAAATCAGCCCTTTCGTAAAGTCCCACCGTTTTATCCGTATCCCTGGTCATATATACCTTTACCCCTGCATCCTTTAACAATTTATACAGTTTAAGGCTTATATCAAGGTTTAAGTCCTTTTCAACAACTTCATCCTTGTACGTCGCTCCGCTTTCCGTACCTCCATGTCCCGGGTCAATAACCACTATCTTATCCTTTGCTCTTGGGTCAAGCTCAGGCATGTCCGCATTATTATTTGGCTCATCTATGGTTTCTTCCTCAACATAAGGAACCTCCGTCACTTCAATAACCATTTCTTTGCTTCCCCTGCCGGCACTGATATTATATACATACCTCTTTTTGGGATAAAAAGTTATTTCCGTAACAATCTTATCGTCATTTCTTACAATATCGACATACTCAAAATATTCATCATTAATATACATTGTACCCGAGCCGATATTAACTTCAAAATAAGGGATGGACAAGGTAAACACACCGGTTTTATCATCCATATGCTTTCCATAATCTATTATTTCCTTATCAATTACAAACCGGGGCTTTTCCTTGTTGTAATAATAAAAGTTCTTGTATGTAGGTTTGAAAAATGCGACCTTGAATCCCTCTTCAACTTCTTCATATTTAAATGAGACCTGCTTATTAACAACCACTGCTACTCGTACGGTGTTTTCATTTAATTGGGAAACCTGTACGGATTTTACCAATTCCCCGCGAGCATCAATGTTTTTTTGTAAGGCTGCAAAGGTGGACATGGGAATATCTATAATTACCTGTCCTTTCGCCATATCCGGTACGATGTTTGGCTTTTGCAGCTTATCCATCTTAACCAGTACTATATTTTCATCATTGGAAGATGTAACTTCCACATCGGAAACATTTGAAAACTGCTTTTGAAAATCAATATATAGTTGCTTCTTATCAGCAGACTCTTCTATATCATAGCTTGTCCAAGTATTCAAATCAATAACAATGCGGGTGATATTTGGGTTCTTCGAGTACTGGGCATATCTTATTTTATATAAATTCCCGTCCCCCGTCACCAACTCACTGCCTTTAACGCTTAACACTGCATTTTGAATATCAATTACCACCCTCGGATTATTATCCAATTCAAAGGTTGAATATTCATTGATTGGTAAGTCAGAGCTAATGGTAACCCTGGAACGTTTACCATCGGACGAAAATTGAACATCCTTTATGCTAATATCCTTGCTGGCAACTGGTGGTGTAGTGTTCCCAGGTACCACCGGTTTGCTTTCAATCGCAATCAACCTTTCATTTGGTATCCAGTCTACCTTCATGCCTAAGGACTCAGCTACAAAACGCACCGGAATCATGGTACGGGAATTTATAATCTTTGGAGGGATTTCCATTTGATATTTTTCTTTGTTTACTATAGCAGTAGTATCATTAATTGTAAGAAGCAGATTTGTATTGCCCATGACAATGGAAACCTGCGATTTAGATTCATCCCATAACACTGTTGCACCCAGCTTTTCAAAAACAGCTCTTGCAGGAACCACCGCGCGGTCATTAAAAATTATCGGTGGCATATCCGATTCAATTTTTTCGCCATTTATACTGAGATAAGTTTCTTCAAAAGGGTAGTCATGCCATTTTCCATCATAAAAATAACGAGTTGGAGTTGTGTTGCCTTCAGCAAATACTAATATACTAGAAAACATCATTGCTATTAAGGCAAACCAAAATACAGTTTTTTTCATCATACACGCCCCTCACAAAATACTTAACGCCTAATTCGTCGACAATTTATTTGAATAATTTTATTATTCTACATTGAAATACATTATCCTTCATTAATTATGCATCTTATTCAATTTGTAAGTATACCGTAATATTAATGTAACAAATTCAAATAAAAAAGTCAATGGTTGACATAAGAATGGGACTTGAGCACTACAAATTGCATTTTTTGGCACAAACATATATTTTTGCACAAAAAAATCTGCTGTTTGTATAAAAATACTATTAGACAAAATAAACAGCAGAATTGGTGATTAATATGTAATTTTCTGGAATTTTATCGTATAATGTAATTTATGCTATAATCGTTTATACCTTCCACCAAACTTCTTAACGATAAACTCCTTAAACTCTTTAAGATTGCCTACGTCTTTTTTTCTTATCAATGAAGCTTGGTGTGCCGTCAAGTAAAAAATAAAATAATCCTTGCTTTCCGCTACGGTAAAGAATTGATCGTATCTTAATTCGCCCGTTGATTTAAGAGATTTATTTTCCATCACAATTCTATCATCGTAAAATTTTAAAGTATTAATGCCGTGAAAAGTACCTGTTTTATCGGTTTTTATCCGTTGCGCTTTTTTTCTTTCTATTTTAAACACCGTGACAATAATAGCTATTACAAATAACAGAATCCAGCCTATAATAAATCGCATCATACTGATGATACCATCGCTTAGGGTTATTAAGACACTTCCAATCAAAGAAATCAAAACTAGAAACGGAAGCGTAAACTTATTCTTTTTAAAAACGGAAATATATAAAAACCTTCTATAATCTTCTTCTGACATGGACGTGTTTATAATGATTTTAGGCTGTTCCACTTTAATTCCTTAACCCCCCTTAAAAAATAAAAAGAGCACATCGAATTTATCTTAAATATGTTAATTATTTCATGCTAAAATAAAATTTCATTTTCTTAACCTTAAAATATCTTCATAAACCTTTTTTGTCTCTTCTGCATCCTTCAGATTAAATATAGTTATACCTTTTTCTGTATAAAGGAAGACAAAAGGAGAACTTTTGGTGTCAACATGCAATTTAACCGAACCAAGCTCTTTTGTCTTAAAATACCCCTTCAATTTTGAACCTACCGCCGAACCATTGGTACGTATTCTAATAGTGGGCAATTCTCCCATCAACTTGACATCATCTATGGACTCCCATGCATAAAAACCGCCATACATGCCATGAATCCGGAGTCCTTCTTCAGTAACAGTCACTTTTGTATCCTGGGTTGAGAAAAAAAGCAAAACTAAAACAAATATTAATGTGATAGCAGTAATACCTATGGATAAGACTATTTTTACTGCTTCTCCCTTTCGCAGTTTTCCCTTTTCATCATATATATTACCATCATATTTTTGAGCCCTAATCAGCATGCATACAGTTGAAATACAAAAAATCACAGCAACTGCAGGTACGTTCGGTTCTAAGCCCAATACATCCAACACACCCAGCACAATAAAAACGCTGCCGTTAAAATAAGAATATATACCCATCAAACGTCCAAGGCCTTTTGTATCAACCTTTGCCTTTTTTTCCTTTGGCATGGTGTTATAGCCTGAAATTAAAAAATACCACTTAAATACTTGAACCATTATACCTATGGCAATAAAAACAGCTCCGACTAAAAAAAACCACATTATAAGCCTCCTGAAATTAACAATGTTCCTAGCTGAAAGTGCTAATAAATTCCTCTAACTCGTTTTCCTTATCCGCCAGTTTTAATTTCAACTCTTCAATCTCCGCCATCAGTTCTTCTTCTTTCCGCCCAAATTCTAACTTTATCCGCTCTATTTCTTCCATAAGCTCCCTTTCTCTCTGCTGCTCATTTCGGCATCTATCTTTAACCTCCTGCAAAGTAGCTGCACTCTGTTCCAGGGATTCCCTTAACTGCTCGATTTCTTGAACAAGCCACTGCTCTCTCTCTTTGTACTCGTTCAATAAATTATTGTATTCTTCCGTCAGCTCCTTTTCTTTATTGCTCCATTCAGTTTTCTTGCATTCATATTCGTGCTGCAAACTGTCTAAATTTTTAATCATTTCCTCTTCCTTTTGTTTAAAGACAAGCTGTAATTGTTTAATTTCATTGGAATGTTGGGCTTCTTTTTTATCAAGTTCACTGCTCAATCCTTCAATTTCTTTAATCAAGGCTTCTTCATTAGTGCTGTACTCAGCTTTTAATTTTTCAATTTCTTTAAAAAATTCATTCAAATCTTCTTCCTCTTTATGTTCAAAAGCGATCTTCATCTGCCTTTTTTCCCGCTCAAGTTCCTCAACCTTCTGCAACAATTCATTTTCCCTCAATACAAATTTTTCCGTCTTTTCCGTAAATTCTTTCCTCATATTTTCTATTTCTTTAAGGAATTCTTTTTCTTTGGCATGCAACTGATTCACTAGCATGTCTTTTTGCCCTATAAATTCTTCTTGCACCTGCCGAAGCTTTATCATCAACTGATCATTTAATTTGCGCATTTCTTCCTTTTCTTTCTCATGATGTACCTGCAGTTCTTCCTTCTGTTTTAATTTGATCTTTAAACTGTCAATTTCTCGTAATAATTTATCCTGCTTCTCCAATAATTCCGATTTTATATTTTCATTTTCTAAGAGAAGTTCTTCTTTTTGTTTTAAACGGTTTTTAAGGTCTTCAATATCCTTTTGCAAGTCATCTTTTACCTTCTGAAATACTACGTTAAGTTGCTCCTTATCCTGTAATAATTTTTCTTCTTTCAGCCGGAACTCCTTTTTTAATTGCTCATAATCAGCCATCAACTGACTTTCTCTTTCATTAAATTCATGCTTTAACCTAGTATTCTCATATTCAAAATCAGTTTTTAATTTTTGAATCTCCTTTAAAAGCTGTTCCTTTTCACTAGCATACTGTGCTTTTAAGTCGGACAATTCCTTTAAAAGTGACATCTCTTTACTTTTAAACTCATTCTGCAGCTGCTTATTGAGCTCAAGAATCTCATTTTCCCTATTACTATATTCCTTTTTTAGCGTCTCGATATTTTCAATATATTCTTGCTCCCGGGACTCAAATTCTTTCTTAACCCTATTAAATTCCTCTATATTTTTAAAATAATCATCGGCAACATTAATTGCAGCCAAAACCGCAACCATCCAGCTTCCCGTCGCTTTGCCGGTTATCATTGCTTCCTTCATCTTTCCGTCAATGTATTGTGCAACCTTTACAATATATTCTTCCGATTCAGCACCAACCAAAGTGAATTTATTTCCACATATACTAACCTCAACTTTTTTCTTAGGCTTCATCATCTAATCCCCTTTTAATTTCCATTATTCCAAGCATAATAATATTTATATAATTCTTATGACGTATATATTTTATAACTTACGGAAGATTGTTTCAACTAAACTAACCAAGATGCGTGTATTAATTTAACATGTTTTACGATCCTTCACAACTATCAAAGGAAGCAACTAAAACGGTCAGAATCAGTAGAAAAAATTCTTACATTAAAATTGATTATAGTGAATCTTTTGATACAACAATCCTTCTTCATCATAGGGTTTCTTATCCTCTGCAGGATAGCCGACAGCTATAATGCATTCCACCCTATACTTTTCTGGAACATTTAAAATTCTTTTTATATAATCTTCTGCTCTTTCGCCGCTAGAATGAAATCTTTCCCTTACCTGAATCCAGCATGAGCCCAACCCCAAAGACTTAGCAGTCAATTGCATTATAATTGCTGCAATTGACGCATCTTCAATCCACACATCACATGCGCCGCTGTCTGCTAAAACAACTATACCCAATGGTGCGCCGGCCAAAAATTGAGAACTATGTTCCCTGCAACGGGAAAGTTGTTCCAATAGCTTTTTGTCCGTAACAGCAATAAATTCCCAAGGCCTTATTGACCTTGAAGATGGTGACAATAACGCACTTTTTAAGATTACGTCCAGCTTATCCTTTTCGATTTCCTTATCTTGAAATTTTCTAATGCTTCTTCTTGATTTTAATAATTCCAGCAAAACTATCATCCCCTTCTTAAAGTCTTAGATTTAAACAAGATTACTTATTTAATTCTACAATTTCTCACAAATCCCTTCCTTTAATTTTCCTTTAATTAATATAAATTAGGCAGCCTGATAATAATCAAGCTGCCACCTGGTTATTGAATATCAATTTTTCTTACCTTTGACTTGGAGGGTTCAACTTTTGGTACCGTTATGGTAATAACACCGTCTTTGTATTCAGCTTTTGCTTGTTCGGATTTTACTTCAACAGGCAGCGGTATGGTTCTTGAAAAGTGGCCATAGTTCCTTTCAGTCCTGTAAGCGTTTTCATCCTTAAATTCCTTCTCTTTCTTTGTCTGACCCGAAAGCTTAATAGAATTTTCATCAATATACAAGTTCAGGTCTTCCTTGGAAACTCCCGGTATTTCTGCTTGTACCACCACATCACTTTCCGTCTCATATACGTCCACCCGAGGCGAAGGCATTCCACCAAACAATCTGGCAGGCATGTCAAAAAAGTGACTCATTTCCCTGCTGATATTGTCGATGTCTCTAAAAGGATTCCACGGTACAAGACTCATAACTGTTCCTCCTTTATACCTTGTTCAGTATTAGTTTTTTCTTTTTAGTATTTTTTATGACAACAATAATTTACCCGAGCTTATCACCTTTTTTTACAGTTTGTTCCGGCTGAACCAGTACAACACCTTGTTCTGCATAAACGCCCAAAACTAATACTTCAGACATAAAATCTGCTATCTGCTTAGGAGGAAAGTTAACCACTCCCAATACCTGCCTGCCAACCAAGTCTTCCGGCTTATAACATTCTGTTATCTGAGCACTGCTCTTTTTTATGCCAATTTCTTCCCCAAAATCCACCCAAAGTTTATATGCAGGTTTTTTTGCTTTTTCAAAAACCTCCGCTTTTATTATTTCTCCAACCCTAATATCCAATTTTAAAAAATCCTCAAATGTTGCCACATTGTTCTCTTTCTGCATATTATTCCTCCATTTTTTATTATACTTTTCAAACATTCTATCATTATCCAATTTAATGCGTCAACTTTTCTTTTCAATGGTCCAATTGTCCTTGATGATTCCAAAGCAATACAAATGCAATTAATTTATAATAAATTTAAAAAGATTGTTTAATACCTCTTCAAATTGGTATATATGTAACAATAAGAACAACCACCGT
>JAAYHJ010000046.1 GCA_012735465.1 Clostridiaceae bacterium | reverse complement strand
TTACAATAGTATTCACAAGAGATCCTCCTTTTCAAAGGTTTTTGATGGTGATTCTATTGTATCAAAAAGTGAGGATCTCTTGTTTTTTTATCCTTAAAATGTCCTACAATTATTTTACACTATGTTTGCATGAAATTTTTTCTATTTATTTTTTTCTCTATATTGTTTCCTTATATCTATTTAGTTTTTATGCTATAATAAATAATACGAAAATAACCTTAATTTTCCGGAGGTAAAGGTATGGCTACATTCAAATTTGTCAGCGACAATCAAAAAAAAACAATCCCTGTAGCAGATGTTTTTATTGATAAATACATGCCTTCTGCTAATGCTACATTTGTAAAAGTGTATTTATATGGACTCCGGCAATGTTTTAGTTCTAATAATAATATAGAAAATAAGGATATAGCAAAAGCTTTAAATATTTTAGAATCTGATGTGGTAAATGCATGGATGTATTGGGAATCGGTGGGTGTTGTTAAGCTTTTGGGTAAACAGGAAAAAGGAAATAATGATTTTGATATCGAATTTATTGATTTAACTTCCTTGCAATGTCCAACTGTTAATAATGTTTCTAACCCTGTTCCTGATTTGCGCCCAAGTTACTCACCGGAGGAAATATCCATCTACATTGAACAGGATCAAGGTATACGATATCTTTATAATGTCGCACAAAAAAAATTGGGGAAAATTTTAAGTTCTTCCGATGTACAGATTTTATACAGCTTTTATGATTGGCTGCAACTTCCTATTGAAGTAATAATAATGCTTATCGAATACTGCGTATCAATTGGCAAAAGAAATATGCGATACATAGAAAAGGTTGCTATAAATTGGGCAAATTTAGGCATACGCTCCATAGAAAAAGCCGAATCTTATTTAATGCAAATGGAACAAAAAAAATCCGTTCTTCATGAAATAAAAAAATTGTTAGGTATTACCGACAGGGCCTTAACCGATATAGAGGAAAGTTATATTCAAAACTGGGTTGATAAAATGAAATTTGATGTGAACATAATTAAAATTGCTTATGAATTGACCATTCTGAATACCGGTAAGCTTTCTTTTCCCTATTTAAACACCATCCTTACTTCTTGGTATGAAAATGGCGTTAAAACGGTAGAACAAGCTGAGGAAAGCATCAGGCAGTATAAACAAGATGCTAAGAATAAGTACGGTAAAATGGCCGAAACTAAAAACTCGGTAAAGAATAAATTTATCAACTTTACCCAGAGAAAAGTGGATTACCAGGAATTGGAACGAATTGCCTTAAAGAAACGTATTAATAATATGAAAGAAAGTAGGTGAGTTTTGGAGGGATGGCATATAAAAAGGATACCTATTTGGAAATACTGAAGTCCTATGATATACTTCAGGAAAATCACAGGAAGGAACTGGAAAAAAGAAAAAAAGAAATATATCAAAAAATACCCAGGATAGAGGAAATCGATCGCGAACTTTATTCTTTAGGATTGAGCTTAACACGCCAGATCCTTAATAAGAATTCAAATGCGGAAGATATGATTGAAAAGTATAAACAAAAGACCTTAGACCTTAATATTGAAAAGGGTGAACTGTTATCCATTCACTCCTATCCCGTTGATTATCTGACTATTAAATATAAATGCAGAAACTGTAAGGATACCGGCTATATAAATAATGAGATGTGCAAATGCTTTAAGCAAAAGCTCATAGAAGCTGCATATGCCCAGTCTAATTTGTCAGCAGTGCTGGATGTTCAAAATTTCGATAATTTTGATTTTAGCTACTATTCAACGGAAATAAATGAAGAAAACCAAATATCTCCAAGGGAAAATATTGAAACCATATTCCAGGAATGTATCCTTTTTGTAAAGAATTTTGATAAATCTGATCAAAATCTATTATTATATGGGCCAACAGGTTTAGGTAAGACTTTCTTATCCAGCTGTATAGCAAAGGATCTGCTTGACAGGGGTAAAACAGTTTTTTACCAGACTGCTTACAAAATATTTGCAATGCTAGAGGATTATAAGTTCAGGCATGACAATAATACTGATAAACAGCAGGTGGATATGCTATTTGAGGTAGATTTATTGATTATCGATGATTTAGGGTCCGAATTTGTCAGTACATATACCAGCTCTGCCTTATTTAATATTGTAAATACACGTCTGATGGACAAAAAAAAGACAATTATAAATACAAATTTAAATATACAGGAATTAGTGAATTTGTATTCCGACAGAGTAGTTTCCAGGATACTGGGTCATTATTTACCCCTTAAATTTTTTGGAGATGACATACGGCAAAAGAAAATGTACAACTCCATTTAAATCAGGCCACTCCCCTATAGAAACAGTAAAATGGAAAATTTTTAAGCCATCCCGTATAAAGAATAAACCATAAGATATAATCTTATGGTTTATCTTTAAGGTGTTGTGACCTTAAGTGGCGGAGAAGGAGGGATTCGAACCCTCGCGCCGCTTTCACGACCTACACCCTTAGCAGGGGCGCCTCTTCGACCTACTTGAGTACTTCTCCATATAGCAGGTTGATGTTTAATTTACTATTATATAATCTTTGTTAATACTTGACATGGCGGAGAGGGTGAGATTCGAACTCACGGCTCTTTCGAGTCACTGGTTTTCAAGACCAGCTCCTTAAACCGCTCGGACACCTCTCCGTTTGAATGACATATAATAATATAACAGAAATATGCCTCCATGTCAACATTTTTACACAGTTATTTTTTGGTTTTATCTTTAGGTTCGTTGTAAAATTAAATGCAACAGTAAATTGCGATAAAAAAATTGACAACCATAGTGAGAAATCATGTATGATTAAGGTGACAAAACCCAAAAGACATACAGGAGGTTCTCAAATGGTTGTCAGAAATAATTGTACCACAACTAAACGTAGATTTAAACACC
>JAAYHJ010000045.1 GCA_012735465.1 Clostridiaceae bacterium | reverse complement strand
CCGGGACTGGAAGATGAAATGACGGCACCTTACTGTAATGAAGAAGCACTGGCCTATAGAAATACAAGAAGAACAAGAATGAACGGATTGAATGAGGACGGTGTGGCATTCATTAATACCGGAAGGGGTGCTGACCTGGGAGCCGCTGTGCTTGCGTTGAACACTACGGGAATGAAAAATGTGAAGGTTAGCTGGACTGGTGGCACGGTGCTGCCAAATAGTAGAATTTATGCCATTATACTGCAGTATAGGGTTGGTAAGACCGGGCCGTTTATAAATGTAATGCAGGATGGAAAACCTGTGGAATATGTGCGGAATGAAACAGAAGGACATTCTCAGAGGTTTAGTGATATTCTACTTCCCGAAGAAGTGAATGATAAACCGCATGTGGAGCTTAGATGGAAATACTACATTAAAGAACAGGGAAGCGGTGCCAGGGCCCAGCTAAGACTCGATGATATTTTTGTCACTGCTGAAAAAGATGAAGGGGATGAACCGGATTATATCGTAAATACAAGTTTTAATTTGGAAAAGCTGCAAGCCGACAAGATGCTTACGGCATCGGTAAACGTCACTAATATTAAAGGCGCCTATCCGTCTGTAATGGTTATTGTAGCGCTTTTCGATGCAGACAACCGAATGGTAAATGTATCGTATATTGCAAAGGAAATTAAAATAGGCAGCACGGAAGAACTATCGGCAGGTTTTAAACTTCCTGAAGATGTAGAAGGTTATGAAGCAAGGGTATTTGTATGGGATGGAGAAAACTTAACGGATACCCAAATGCAACCTTTATCAAATGTTTCGATAATAAAATAACAGTAATGTTTATTAATTGTTAAATTACATTAGGCTGATTTACTTTAGTAGATCAGCCTATATTTTTTTTCGATAAATTGTGCATTGGTATACTATGTGAATGGCGGTCGGTAAGCTGCATATATTAGCATATTTGTACATATTTCAAAGTTTAGTACTTGTGTATAATTTAAATACATGATACCATATATGTGTAAAAAAGTGAATATGACCTTAGACTTGTATCCAAGTTTTGAGTGAAGTCGTGTACGATTCCTTTTCCCCACCCGAAACATGGAGCGGTATTGATAGCTAAAGGAATAGGCTAATTCTGGTGTCTTGAGAAGATGGCCGTGGCTTTTTTGGTATTGCATTTTCCTCCTCAAGATCAGCAATGCGTTTTTTTAGTTGTCCTATTTCCTCATCTTGATGTTTTATGTTACCACTTCCAGGAAAGGCATTGTCATTATGTATTTTGTATTCTTTTATCCGTAAATTTTTATCAAACCGTTTCATTGGTGGACATCTCCATATATTCTTGTTTTATTATACCAGCCATTCTATGTGTCCATCAAATCGGGGTAACTTCATATATCAAAAACAATACAGCTTGGACAAGCGGAAACATTGCACGTAGGTTTTAGACTACCGGATAATATATAAGGGCATAAGGTTAAAGTCTTTGTATGGGAAGGAGAAAGAATATCTACATCCAGTATGAAGGCTTTGTCTAATGTAGCAGAATTATATTAGCCGGTGTGATTATACTACCACTAAAATAATCAAAATATTAAAATACGTGAAATGAGGTGATCTGTAGATTACAAAAGGGTATGGCATGACACAAAAAATACATATACAACAGTAAATTGATAAATAGAAGCTATTTATTATTTTGCTGTCATTAAGAGATTGAGGAGGAAATGATGTGTTAAGAAAAATTATTTCAATTTTTATGATTTTGGCTGTTGCGGCCGGTATGTTTACAGGTATGATACCTATGACGAGTGCATCGACATCAATTGATGACGGTTTAATAGCATTTTATAACTGGAGCGATATAAACGGTACTACAGTTATAGATGCATCAGGAAACGGCAAAAATGCAACTATTTCAGGTAATGCAACTATTGTAGACGGCAGGTTGCCCGGACAAAAAGCCATAAGATTAAGCGGTGGCTCGAACGGGCCTTATGTTTCAATGCCGGCAGGCATAGTAAACGTTAATGAATTGACAATTTCTGCATGGATTAATGTGACTTCCATTAGTACATGGGCAAGGGTTTTTGATTTTGGTACCGGAACAAATATAAATATGTTTTTTACAGTGAGTGCAGGATCTAATCCCAGATTTGCAATAACCATAAATGGCAGTGCTAACGAGCAAATAATTAATGCGCCTTCACCTATGCCTACCAATAAGTGGACCCATATAGCGGTTACCTTGTCAGGTAATACAGGAAAACTTTATATTAATGGTGTACAGGTTGCATCAAATAATAATATGACTTTGAAACCTTCAAGTATGGGGAACACAACTCAAAACTATATTGGTAGATCCCAATATCCTGATCCATATTTCAACGGTCTTATCGGTGATTTCAGAATTTATAACAGGGCACTAAGTGATGATGATATCAACATGTTGTTCCTTGATATTCTTACTGACGAAGATAGTGTAGCTGCAGATTTAAAAAGTATCCCCTTAGGAGATTTTAATACTGTTGATCGTGACCTTGTTTTAGCTACGTCGGGGAAAAGAGGTTCCACAATAACATGGGCAACAAGTGATCCGTCGGTTATTGAAGTTAACGGAACTGTTCATCGTCCGGCACCGGGACAGCCTGATGCACAGGTTATATTGACTGCAACTGTAACAAAAGGGGATGTTACTCAAACCAAGACATTCGAATGTACGGTGCCTGCAGATTTAACTGTGCAGCAAAAAAAGGAATCCCTCTTTATTAATGAGGTGATGTCCTCCAATGAAAAAACAATACGTGACGGGGATGTAGATGATCCGGATGAGGGTGCTAATGGAGGTGCTTATTCCGACTGGATCGAAATATACAATTCAAGTGATCTGGCAATTAACATTGAGGGATTTAAAATTTCTGACTCTTCTGCCACATGGACAATTCCAAGAGCCTTTGTGCCCGGAAAAGGATATTTAATAATTTGGGCATCGGATAAAGATAAGGTGGCAAAAGACGGTCAGCTCCATGCAAATTTTGCCATTAGCAAAAGCGGGGAAAACATTACTCTTAAAGCACCCGATGGAGATATAGTTGATGAGGTATATGTTGTTGCATTATTGGCAGATAAAACATATGGACGCATACCGGATGGTGGAACAAGGTTAGATATATTGGCAAGACCTACACCGGCAGCTGCCAATAGCGGAGGTGTTAGTTCTTTACCGGTATTTTCCCATGAAGCAGGTTTTTATACCGAAGCCTTCCAATTACAGATAAGCTCACCTGACGAAGGTGCTAAGATTTATTATACTACTGATGGTTCTGATCCAGTTCCGGGTGCCCAAGGAACATTTGGATATACCGGTTCTATAACCATTAAAAGCAGAGCTGGGGATCCAAATGTATTTTCAAATATTTCCACATCCGAATCCTGGAGACCGCCAAATGGAGAAGTTTTTAAAGCTACGGTAATCAGAGCCATATCGGTAAACCAGGAAGGAGAAAAAAGCGGTATTGCTACCCGTACATTTTTTGTAGATCCTAATATGCATGATAGATACGAGCTTCCTATTATTTCTATTGTCAGCGATAGAAAAAATTTATTTGATAATCCCACAGGGATATATACAAGGCAAAGCGATGAGCAGAGCGGTTCAGAATGGGAAAGACCTATGCATGTTGAATTTTTTGAAAGCGATGGTACCTTAGGTTTTTCACAAAATGGCGGTGTCAGAATACACGGGGGAGCAACAAGAAATCTCCCGCAAAAATCGCTTAGATTGTATGCAAAGGATAATTATGATGTGCAAGATTATTTCAGATACGATATTTTCCCCAACTTGAAAAACCAAGTAAACGGAGAAAAAATTACAGAGTTTAAACGCTTAATTTTAAGAAATTCCGGTAATGATTGGAGTAGCACACTTTTTAGAGATGCAATGGCGCAAAGCCTGATTGCTCATTTGAAGCTGGATACCCAGGCGTACAGACCGTCTGTAGTATTTATAAACGGAGAATATTGGGGTATACATAACATTCGCGAACGTTTTGATAGGTACTATGTTGCAACCCATTACAACTTAAATGCCGATGATGTTGCAATGATTGAGGTACTTTTACGCAGTCCGGTAGAGGCTTTTGAAGTTAACGAGGGAACCCAGGAAGATGCAGATGCATACATGAATGAAGTAACCGGATTTTTAAAATCAAATCCTGTGACTAATCAGGAAAATTATGAGTATATAAAGACGAAAATAGATGTGGATAATTTTATTAATTATCAAGTTGCCAACATTTATTTTGCAAATACGGACTGGCCCGGAAACAATGTAAAGATATGGAGATACAGGACGAAGAACGGACAGTATGATCCTAACGCAGCATATGGTAAGGATGGCAGATGGAGATGGATGGTATACGATACTGACTTTGGGTTCGGATTAAACACAAATGCTAATCACGATACACTTAGTTTTGCAACTGCTACAAACGGACCTGATTGGCCTAATCCTCCTTGGTCAACATATCTTTTAAGAACACTGCTGGAAAATACAGAATTTAGAAATAAATTTATTAATTATTTTGCGGACCTTTTGAATACTGTTTTCCAGCCTTCATTTGTAAACCAAAGAATTGATGATATGAAAGCAGTTATTGCTTCATCGATTCCTGAGCATATTAGACGTTGGCAAGGTGGTATCGGCAACTGGGATTCCAATGTTCAGGTAATGAAAAACTTTGCAAATGCCCGTCAGGCAAATGTAAGGCAGCATATACTGAACAAGTTTGCAAGCAAGGGAGTAACAGGTACTGCATCAGTTAAGCTAAATACGGATTTAACAAAAGGGCATATAAAAATAAATTCCCTTGATGTGGAGCCAAATACACCGGGAGTAGTTAATGCGGATTCCTGGACAGGAGTATACTTTAAAGGTGTGCCTATAACGCTGAAAGCTGTTCCTAAGCTGGGCTACGTATTTGATCATTGGGAAGGCATTGACGTTGCGGACCCGACATCTGATACCATCACCGTACCTTTAACATCGGACATTAACATTACCGCACACTTTGTTCAAGGTGATGCTACTCCTCCTACCCTGGAATTGAAGGGCAATCCGGGAGTAGCAGTAAGATTGGGAGATACTTATGTGGATGCAGGAGCAACAGCAATGGATGATGTTGACGGTGATATTACATCAAAGGTAATTGTTGAAGGTAATGTAGATACGAGTAAGCCAGGAGTATATACCTTAGTTTATAAAGTATCCGATGCAGCAGGAAATGAGGCAGAGCCGGTCAGGAGAATAGTTGTGGTAGCAGACCTTAGCCCGGAACCCTATGATTTATCCCAGGGGCCCTATTCCTTTACCGAGTGGAGTGACCAATCACCGGAAGGTACCTATCCGCAAAACATGATTTTCTTGCAGAGTAATATGAACGACCCGGGACTGGAAGATGAAATGACGGCACCTTACTGTAATGAAGAAGCACTGGCCTATAGAAATACAAGAAGAACAAGAATGAACGGATTGAATGAGGACGGTGTGGCATTCATTAATACCGGAAGGG
>JAAYHJ010000044.1 GCA_012735465.1 Clostridiaceae bacterium | reverse complement strand
TATTACAATAGTATTCACAAGAGATCCTCCTTTTCAAAGGTTTTTGATGGTGATTCTATTGTATCAAAAAGTGAGGATCTCTTGTTTTTTTATCCTTAAAATGTCCTACAATTATTTTACACTATGGGAGTAAAAACATCAAATTATCCTGTGGATAGTTAATTGTTACTATTTTATATTTAAACGTTGAATATTCACAGAAATTTTGATATATTATAAGTTGCTTGTTGATAACTACTTTTATATTTTTAAAATCACATAATTTACTCACAAACTGTGGATAATTCTGTGAATAATTTTTGATTAACTTAGCAAATTAATGTATTTTACTTGCTTTAATATGTCAATAATTCAAATAACAAAGCTGTTGATAATTTACAATTTATTCATTTTATATTATTAACATATTAAAACATTTTATACAAATTAACAATATTCACAGCTTATTAATTATATATCCACAACTGTTGATAACTTTGTTGATAATATATTAATATATGTTATATTTTTTTTATTATTCAATTAGGAGGAACACTAAATGAGTTTTTTATTAAATTTATGGAATAGAGTATTGAATATCATAAAAAATGAAATTACGGAAGTCGGTTTTAATACCTGGATTAAAACCATCACTCCCGTTTCAATGTCAGAGGACCATATTGTTTTAAGTGTTCCAAATGATTTTAATAAAAACATAATTGAAGGAAGATACCTCCCCTTAATAAAAAATGCCATTACTCTGGCCGCCTCAAAAGAATATTCAATAACCATTACAGTACAAGGAGAAAAAGAACAGGTACAAAATAGTGAAAATACGACCTACAATAAGAATTATGCCAGTGATGAGCCTATATCAAATACCTTATTAAACCCTAAATACACCTTTGATACCTTTGTTGTAGGAAACAGTAATCGCTTTGCTCATGCTGCTTCACTGGCCGTTGCAGAATCACCAGCTAAAGCTTATAATCCACTATTCTTATATGGAGGGGTTGGATTAGGAAAAACTCATTTAATGCATGCAATAGGGCACTACATCCTGACTCAAACACCTTCTTTAAAAGTAGTGTATGTTTCATCAGAAAAATTCACAAATGAACTTATCAACTCAATAAAAGATGACAGGAACAAAGAATTTAGAGATAAGTATAGAAATGTGGATGTTTTATTGGTAGATGATATACAGTTTATTGCAGGAAAGGAAAGAACCCAGGAGGAGTTTTTCCATACCTTCAATGCACTGCACGAGGCAAGCAAACAAATTATTCTCACAAGCGACAGGCCTCCAAAAGAAATACATACACTTGAAGAAAGGTTACGATCAAGATTCGAATGGGGCTTAATAAGTGATATACAGCCTCCGGATTTTGAAACCCGTATCGCCATATTAAAAAAGAAAGCCCAATTGGAAAAACTGACGATTCCGGACGATATACTCATATATATTGCAAGCAGAATAAAATCCAATATTCGCGAATTAGAAGGAGCTTTAAACCGTATCATTGCTTTCAGTGCATTAGTAGAGCAAGAGATTACCCTGGAACTGGCTAATGAAGCGTTAAAAGACTTTTTGTCCCTAAATAACAGGAAGCCTATTACTCCAAATATGGTCCAGGAAGTGGTAGCCAAGTATTTCAACATCAAAATGGATGATTTCAAATCATCAAAAAGAACAAAAAATATTGCATTTCCACGGCAAATTGCCATGTATTTGACAAGAGAGTTAACAGAATTGTCTCTTCCTAAAATTGGAATGGCCTTTGGCGGCAGGGACCATACAACCGTGTTACATGCAATAAATAAAGTGGAAGAAGAAATAAAAAACGATTCTGAAGTAAAAAGAATTATTGATGAATTAAGCAAAAGCATCAAAGGAAATTAGTCCACATGTTGTTGTGTATTCTCTGTAACAAATATGTGGACAAGCACCAAGGATAAAATGAACTGTTTATTCTAATCTGGTAAATGAACAATTTTTCAACAAACCGATTACAGTATAAAAAAACTGTAAATTTGGTTATGATAGAACTTATCCACAGAATAAACAGTTACTACTACTGATCCTACTATAATTTTAAATAATTATTTATAAATAAGTGAAAGGAAGTTATCCACAAATGAAAATATCGTGTGACAAGAACGTACTGCTTGAAGGTATAAATATTGTACAAAAAGCGGTGTCTCCAAAATCCACCATGCCCATTCTCGAAGGCATATTGTTAGAAGCTTCAGATAACCTAAAGCTTGTAGGAAGTGATTTGGATCTTGGTATAGAATGCTATTTATCGGCATTTGTTGAGGAGGAAGGAGCTGTTGTATTAAATGCCAGGATATTTGGAGAAATTGTGCGTAGATTGCCAGATGATGTAGTTTATATTGAAGTCCTTGAAAACTATAACACAAATATAAAATGCGGCAATACGGAGTTTAATATTATGGGTATCAATCCTATTGAATTTCCGGAGCTTCCAAAGGTTCAAAAAGAAAACACTATAATCATTACCCAAGATAAGTTGAGAAGCATGATACGCCAGACAATTTTTGCAGTAGGAACCAAAGAAAGTAAAATTATATTAACAGGGTCTTGTTTGGAATTGGACGGAAATGAAATTAATATGGTTTCGGTGGATGGTTATAGACTTGCCTTGAGGAAAGAAATACTGGATTCGGTATATGAAAAACAATCCATTGTAATACCTGGCAAAACTTTAAACGAGTTAGCGAAGATTATAAAAGAGGAAGAAAAGAAAATTAGTTTACATATATCGCCTAAACATGTTCTTTTTGAATTCGATGAGTGCCGTATCGTATCCCGATTGCTCGAAGGTGAATTTTTAAACTACAAGCATATTATACCTAAAGAGTACCAATTAAGGGTTAAAGTAAAAGTAAAGCCTATGATTGAGGCAATAGAAAGATGTGCTTTGATTATTTTATCGGATACTCAGAAACACCCCATAATAATAAGCATAGGAACGGATGTTATAAATATAAGCTGTAGAACTCAAACCGGTACGGTATATGATTCATTGGATGCAGAGACGTATGGAAGTGATTTGCAGATAGGATTTAATTATAAATACTTATTGGAAGCTCTTAAGGCATGTGAATGTGAAGAGGTTTATATGGAGTTTAACACCAGTCTGAGTCCGTGTGTTATAAAACCTATTGAAGGGGATAGCTTTACTCACTTGATTTTGCCTGTAAGATTTTAAATTAAATGCATATGCATATTTTTTTAAAGAATATTTATTTAATGATATAATAAGCCTGAGATCGATATCTCAGGCTTATTATAGGATTATATATAAAGATTAATATAAAATATGATATAATAAAAATATAAAATATTAAATAAACAAATAATTATTCAAAAATATAATGATGCAAATGGGTGAGCAAAATATGGATATTGTTAAAATAGATACTCAGTACATTAAGCTGGATCAGCTGTTAAAATGGGCAGGGGTGGCAGCTACCGGTTCTGATGCAAAGCACCTTATTCAAAGTAACAGGGTTAAAGTGAATAATGTTTTGGTTAATGAAAGGGGTAAAAAGATATTTCCCGGCGATTGCATCTCTGTAGAAGCGGATAAAAAAATTGTGTTTATGGTGGAAAAGAATTGAGGGTACAATAAATGTATGTAAGTAGCATAAAGCTGGTTAATTATAGAAACTATGATTGTACGAGCGTGGAATTTGATAAAAATATAAATATTATTTACGGAAAAAATGCTCAGGGTAAAACAAACCTGCTTGAATCCATTTACTTGTTTTCAGCCGGTAAATCACATCGTACCAATAAGGATAGAGAATTAATACATTTTAATAAAGATTATGCAAACATACAAATGTTTTTTACGAATAAGGACGGAGAAAAATCAGGAGAAATGATATTGTCCCATAACCAAAAAAAAAGGATTAAAATAAATGGCGTACCCATTAAGAAAATAGGTGAATTAATGGGATTTTTCATTGCAGTTTTATTTTCTCCCGAAGATCTGAACCTTGTTAAAGAAGGACCGGTACATCGAAGGAGATTTTTAGATATATGTATAAGCCAGATACGTCCGGCATACTTTTTCCATCTGCAGCAGTATATGAAAGTGCTTGAACAGAGAAATAACCTGATTAAAAGAATATATGAAAAAGACAGCTTAATGGATACATTGTCCGTATGGGACCAAAAGTTGGTAGAACATGGATCGAGAATAATGTATTATCGTATTTCTTTTATCGAAAATATAAAAAAAATTGCAAAAGCCATTCATTCTTCCATAACGAAAGAAGCAGAGATATTGGAGATTGAATACGTGCCCTGCTTTAATATAAAAAATGTTAAGAGTATATCGGATGTGGAAGAAGAATTTTACAGGCAGCTTAAGAAGTGGAACAGCAAAGAAATAAAGAATGGTATTACGCTTATTGGCCCTCACAGGGATGATATTAGTTTTTTAATAAATGGTACATCGGTCAGAAACTATGGCTCACAAGGGCAACAAAGGACGGTCGTGCTTTCTCTTAAAATGGCGGAGATGGAATTTATTAAAGAAAATATAGGCGAGTATCCTGTACTGCTATTGGATGACATCATGTCCGAGTTGGACAGCAGCAGGCAGTCATACATACTTGGGAAAATGGAGGATAAACAGGTTATTATTACATGTACCGATGTTGAACGGTTTAAAGGATTTTGTGATGCTAAATATTTTAAAGTGGAAAAAGGAAATATACAAAAAGGAGGCATTTAAAATGTATTTGCATTTAGGAGGAGATGTGGTGGTAAATTTAAAAAACGTGATTTCCATAATGGATTTGGAAACTACCACGGTCTCCAAGATTAGTAAAGAATTTTTAGCTATTGCTGAAGAAGAAGGATTTATAGAAAACATTTCAAATGACTTACCAAAATCCTTTATCATTACAGAGATAGATAAAAAAAGCAAGATTTACCTTTCACCAATTTCTTCCGTAACATTGTGTAAAAGAGCAGGATATATTAATGATATTGCAAATATTTAAAAATTATATTTGTCAATAATTATAAACTATGGAGGTAATTATGGCAAACAATAAAGAAAATACTCATTACGATGAAACCCAAATACAGGTACTTGAGGGAATGGAAGCCGTAAGGAAAAGACCGGGTATGTATATTGGAAGTACCGGTTCAAGAGGGTTACATCATTTAGTATATGAAATTGTAGATAATAGTATTGATGAAGCAATGGCCGGTTTTTGTGAAAACATCATTATTACGATAAATGAGGATAATTCCGTTACCGTAGAAGATGATGGAAGAGGCATACCGGTTGGAATACAACCCAAGATGGGTATTCCTGCTGTTGAAGTGGTTTTTACGGTATTACATGCAGGAGGCAAGTTCGGAGGAGAGGGTTATAAAGTATCCGGAGGACTGCATGGAGTTGGAGCATCGGTAGTAAATGCCCTTTCCGAATGGCTTGAGGTGGAAGTGTATGATGGAGAAAATATATACATGCAAAGGTATGAACGGGGTAAGACAATCCATCCTCTGAAGATAATAGGGACCACAAATAAAAGGGGAACAAAAGTAACCTTTAAACCCGATTATCAGATTTTTGAAGAATTGACCTTTGACTTTAACGTGCTTCTAAATAGGTTAAGGGAATTAACTTTTCTTAATGCAGGCATAAGGATTGTACTCAGAGACAAGAGGGGCGAAGGAAAAGAGAAGGAATTAAAATACGAAGGGGGCATAAAATCCTTTGTCTCTTACATAAATAAGACGAAAGAAACACTGCATCCGGAGGTTATTTATTTCCAAAGTGAAAAAGATGAAGTACAAGTAGAAATTGCAATGCAGTATAATGATTCATATGTAGAAAATATATTGAGCTTTGTAAATAATATCAGGACATCCGAAGGCGGAACCCATGAAACAGGATTTAAAGCAGCGCTTACGAAGGTGTTGAACGATTATGCACGAAAATACAATATATTAAAAGAAAATGACAAAAACTTAAGCGGCGAAGACGTAAGAGAAGGTCTTACAGCAATTATCAGCGTTAAGATTAAAAATCCTCAATTTGAAGGGCAAACAAAAACAAAGCTTGGAAACAGTGAAGTCAGGGGCATTGTGGAAGCATGTATGAATGACAAGCTGTCTGCCTTTTTAGAAGAGAACCCTTCTGTTGCCAGGATTATTCTTGAAAAGTCTCTTACAGCTGCAAGGGCAAGGGAAGCTGCAAGAAAAGCACGGGAATTAACAAGAAGAAAAAGCGCCCTGGAGACCACGTCATTGCCAGGGAAATTGGCAGATTGCTCTGAAAGGAATCCTGAATATACGGAAATATATATTGTAGAAGGGGATTCCGCAGGCGGTTCGGCAAAGCAAGGAAGGGACAGAAGGTTTCAGGCTATTTTACCCTTGTGGGGTAAGATGTTAAATGTTGAGAAATCACGGATTGATAAAGTATATGGAAATGACAAATTAATGCCTGTCATTACCGCCTTGGGTGCCGGTATAGGAGATGATTTTGATATATCAAAATTAAGGTACGGAAAAGTAATTATTATGGCGGATGCGGACGTGGATGGTTCCCATATAAGAACATTGCTTTTGACTTTTTTCTTCCGGTTTATGAAACCTTTAATTGAAAACGGACGTGTATATATTGCTCAGCCACCACTTTATAAGATAACAAAGGGAAAAGATGAGCGGTATGCTTACAGTGATAAAGAATTGGAAAAAATTCTTAAGGAAATGGGGAAAGACGCAGAGGTGCAAAGGTTTAAAGGTTTGGGTGAAATGAATCCAACCCAGTTATGGGAAACTACCATGAATCCGGAAACCCGTACCATTCTTAAGGTTGAGCTGGAGGATGCCGTAGCGGCGGATGAGATTTTTACAATACTTATGGGAGATAAAGTAGAACCGCGAAGGGAATTCATTCAAGCCCATGCAAAGATGGTAAGCAATTTAGATATCTAATTTTTAAGAATAAAGAAACTATGGGAGGTAAAAAATGTATAATAACTCCGCGCAAAAGATTATTCCGGTAGATATAGAATCAGAAATGAAAAAATCCTATATAGATTATGCGATGAGCGTAATAGTTGGGAGAGCCCTCCCGGATGTGAGGGACGGGCTTAAACCGGTTCATAGGAGAATATTATATGCTATGAACGAATTGGGGTTTACACCGGACAAACCATACAGAAAATGTGCAACCACGGTAGGGGAAGTACTAGGTAAGTATCATCCCCATGGTGATGCAGCTGTTTACGACAGCCTGGTAAGAATGGCCCAGGATTTTTCATTAAGGTATCCGCTAATTGACGGTCATGGTAACTTTGGATCAATTGACGGTGATTCTGCTGCGGCAATGAGATATACGGAAGCCAGGATGTCCAGGCTGGCAGTTGAAATGCTGTCCGATATTGATAAAGAAACAGTTGATTTTGTACCCAACTATGATGAAAGATTAAAAGAACCTTCCGTACTGCCTTCAAGATTTCCTAATCTTCTTGTAAACGGTTCCTCAGGTATAGCCGTTGGAATGGCTACCAATATTCCACCCCATAATCTCAGTGAGGTTATAAATGGTATTGTTGCAGTTATTGATAATCCAGACATTTCAACTGAAGAATTAATGAAATATATAAAAGGTCCGGATTTTCCGACAGCAGGTATAATAATGGGAAAACAGGGAATCCGTGATGCCTATAACACAGGTAAAGGAAAAATAATTATTAGGGCCAAGGCAACCATAGAACAAACCGGCAATAACAGGAAAAGAATTGTGGTAACCGAGATACCTTACCAGGTAAATAAATCAAAACTGATTGAAAAAATTGCCGAGCTGGTAAAGGAAAAAAGAATTGAAGGAATATCTGATTTGAGAGATGAATCGGATAGGGAAGGTATGCGAATAGTAATAGAGCTGAAACGGGATGCCAATGCCAATGTAATCCTAAACCGGCTCTATAAATACACCCAAATGCAGGAAACCTTTAGCGTAATCATGATTGCGCTGGTGGACAACGAGCCTAAACTTCTAAGCTTAAGACAAGTGCTTGACCACTATATAAACTTCCAAAAGGAAGTAATTGAACGAAGGACGAGATATGATCTTAAAAAAGCAGAATCAAGGGCACATATATTGGATGGACTTAGGATAGCTCTTGATAATATTGATGCAATAATAAATATTATCCGCGGTTCAAAAACCTCGGCCGTTGCAAAGGAAAGACTTATTAAGGAATTTGGCCTGAGCGATGTTCAGGCACAGGCTATTCTTGATATGAGGCTTGCACGATTGACAGGCCTGGAAAGAGAAAAAATAGAGGAAGAATACAGAGAACTTGAAGAAAATATTAAGTATTATAAGAGCATTCTGGCAAGTGAATCAATGATATTAAACATAATAAAGGAAGAGCTTTTGATAATTAAAGAAAAGTATGGTGATGAAAGAAAAACAACCATCACTTCTGCAAATGATGAAATTGAAATTGAAGATTTGATTAAAGAAGAAGATAATATTATTTTGTTAACGCACTTTGGATATATAAAGAGGTTACCGGCAAATACGTATAAAATCCAAAAAAGAGGCGGCAAAGGTATAACCGGTGTAAGTACAAGAGAAGAAGATTTTGTAGAAAACATATTTATTGCATCAACCCACTATCATATACTGTTCTTTACGGATAAGGGGAAAATGTATAGATTAAAGGCCTATGAAATTCCTGAGGCAGGAAGACAGGCAAAAGGGACGGCTATTGTGAACTTGTTGGAACTTGATGAGGGTGAAAAAATTACTGCCGTTATACCTGTAAAGGGATTTCATGAAGGACTTTATCTCCTTATGGCAACAAAGAACGGTATCATTAAAAAAACTGCCTTAATGGAATACAATACGACCAGGAAAAGCGGATTGGCTGCCATATCATTAAATGATAATGATGAATTGATTAGGGTTAAACTGACGGATGGGAAACAGGAAGTGATCCTTGGAACACGTTGCGGACAAGCGATAAGATTCAGTGAAAAGGATGTACGTCCTATGGGAAGGACGGCCCGGGGTGTAAAAGCTATTGAGTTAAGGGATGATGATTACGTGGTAGGAATGTCTCTTATCAGGGAAAATGCCGATTTGCTGGTAGTTACGGAAAACGGGTTTGGTAAAAAGACAGGCCTTGATGAGTATAGAACTCAAGCAAGAGGCGGAAAAGGTATTATCACGTATAAAATAACGGAAAAGACGGGCTATGTAGCCGGGATCAAGACAATTACCGATAATGATGATGTCATGTTGGTTACATCCGATGGTACCATTATAAGGATACAGGCAAAAGACATAAGCAAAATGGGCAGAATTACACAAGGTATCACTTTGATGCGGATGGATAATGATGTTAAAGTGGTAGGTGTAGCAAGGATTGAAGAAGAAGTGGAGGATAAAGAATAAGGGTTGAATAAAGGCAACCCTTATTCTTTATCCTCATTTTCTTCAGTTAATTCTTCATTGCTGTAGACTTCAAAACTTTTAGATAATACATCGGACGGAGTAACACTCATTAAATTGCCATTGCCCAGTACATTGGCCTCAACAATTCTTTGAGCCAATGTTTTTTTATCATTTTTCTTTTTCATAATATTCTCCTTTCAAAGTTTTAATATATTTTTTCAGCAAAGCAAACGGAATATACATATAAAAAATTAACACGTATGATTGGTAAGAAAGTATTATTTAAGTATATGAAATGCACCACAATATTTATTCTTAAATGAATAGTATTCAAATAAAAAGTTTAAAATATCATTAAAGGGTTAATAATTATACTGATATAAAAAACTATCGTTGACAAATGCAGAATGCTGTGTTAATATACTAAATGTCGCCCATCGGAGGCGAATGTAAATCATGCCAGCAATGGCAAGCAGAAAATGCCAATAAAAAATGTGTTGACAAAAGCATTTGGATTTGGTAGAATAACTTTCGCTGC
>JAAYHJ010000043.1 GCA_012735465.1 Clostridiaceae bacterium | reverse complement strand
TTCTATAGTATCTAAAGAACCATCACGATATGCATCGGCGATGGCATCTTTATTACGCCTCTTATAATTTTCAAAATCAGCCTGAATTCTTTGAGCCATTGCTAGATACTCATCGCATTTTTGCTCGACGGAAGCAAGCTTTTGATTTAACTCGTCAATCTTCTCCTTGTCCGCATTATTTTCCTGTTCACAGCAGCATGATTGTTCAGCATGTGCTTGATCCTGGTCTTGCTGTTCCTGTTTAGTTTCACACCTTGCATAGGTTTCGCAGCTTTCACAATTTTCATGCTGAAGCTTTTCCTTATCCATCCCATCCCTCTCCATTTCTATATTTCTTTGGTCTATATCATTTATTAAAAAGTCTGGTTAAATAATTGCTCAGACTTTTTCCCATATGATCAATCACGGCAACAACCCTGGAATATTCCATTCTTGTAGGGCCGATAATCCCCATGGTTCCCAGTACTTTATCCCCGATCTTATAAGTTGCGGTAACAATACTGCATTCCTTCAGATCTTCATGCTCATTCTCTTCCCCAATAACTATAGACACCCCATTCTTTTCTGGTTTGCTAAGCATTTTATATAAAAGCTCTTTTTCTTCTAACAGATCTAAAAAAGCTTTAGCTTTTAGGACATCATGGTATTCCGGAAAATTAAATATATTGGTGGGTCCCCCCAGATAAACTTCTTTGTCTTCGTTAGCTGTAATACTCTCGGTTAAAGCATCCACTAAAGAATTAAAAAAAGCCCTACCCTTTATTATATCATTTTGCATCTCGAGAACTGTATTTATGTCAATTTCATCAAATGTCTTACCTTTGTAAACTGAAGTTAACATGTTTGATATCCGATTTAAATAATCTGGTGATATGCCTTCCGGTATAGGTATGATTGAATCCTTTAAAACACCCGAATTAGTTGCAATTACTAGCAAAGCATACTCCGGCTCCAGTGGAACTAATTGAATACGCCTTATTAGAACTTTATTAAGTTGGGGAGTCAGCACTACTGAAGTATAGTTGGTAATATCCGATAAAATCTTAGCGGTTTGGAATATTAGCTGTTCTATCTGCCTTGTCTTTTTTTTATAAAATTCTTTTATATACTTTGCTTCAGAAACTGAAAGACTTTTAACCTTCATAAGGCGATCCACATATAGTCTATAGGCCTTATTAGATGGTATGCGTCCTGCCGAGGTATGGGGTTGTTCAAGGTAACCCATGTCTTCCAAATCAGCCATTTCATTCCTTATAGTAGCTGAACTTATTCCCATTCCATACTTTTTTGCAACAGTTCGAGAACCTACTGGTTCAGCAGATATAATATAATCATTGATTATAGCCTGTAAAATCAGTAATTTTCGCTCGCCCAATTCCACGGATATCACCTCCTATCTTGTTAGCACTCTCAATCAACGAGTGCTAATCCTTATTTAAAGTTATCACTTCAGTCCGTTTTTGTCAATAGTTTTTTTAAAATCAGTGAATTTATTCTGATAAAATGTCATGTATGAGGAAGGAGTTATTCAATATGACTCAAAAAGAGATAACTCGTCTTAGA
>JAAYHJ010000042.1 GCA_012735465.1 Clostridiaceae bacterium | reverse complement strand
GAGCAAGCATTGCCGCCTATAATAGTGTTGCCATTGAGGTTATAATTACTGTATTTACCTTGATATGTGGGGTAAATTTTTCTTTATATTATCAGGCACTAAAAAGAAACATAAGAGATGTTTTTAAGGACCAGGAATTTAGATTTTATATTACCGTTATTGTTATTGCCATAGTACTGATAACTATTAATATTTACGATACCAATTATAGTTCTATTGGTGAGTCGTTAAGATATTCTTCTTTTCAGGTGGTTACAATAATTTCCACCACCGGTTATTCTACTGCGGATTTTGACCAATGGCCTACTTTTAGTAAAATTATATTATTTGCGCTCATGTTTTTTGGAGGGTGTGCCGGTTCCACTTCGGGTTCTATTAAAAATATGCGAATCATGCTTTTATTAAAGATTATGCGAAGGGAATTAATGGAGATTATTCACCCGAGGGCCGTATACTCCGTTCGTATGAACGGGAAAAATGTTGATGAAGAAGTATTGTCAGAAGTCCTAATATTCTTTTTTATGTATATGTGTATATTTGCCGTGGGGGTGTTATTGATATCCTTTGACGGGAAGGACGTTGTAACTACGGTTTCATCTGTGGCCGCAACCCTTGGAAATATCGGTCCCGGTTTTGCAATGGTTGGACCTACGGGTAATTTTTCTGTATTTTCAGATTTTAGTAAAATCGTATTATCTTTTTGCATGATTATAGGAAGGCTTGAGATTTATCCCATATTGCTGTTATTAATTCCTTCTTTTTGGAGAAAGGGCAACATATGATTTTATTATTAATATTAATGCAGCTGTGCATTTTTTAATGCACAGCTGCATTTTTTTGTTTAATTTAAGTTTACCTTTAAATATAGGCATTAATACCAGGTTTTTATAATGCAGCATTGCATTTTTTTTTATAGCTTGCGGATGTAAGCATTGTATTTAAGGTCCCATGGGATTGGCATGGTTTTTGCACATTATATAGGGTAGGAATAGTGCAAAAGGAGGGGATAACATGGGGTGATTTACAGTTTAGATGACCTAAGGAAGATACGGCAGGAATACGAGAGGAGAGAAGGAGTTAGAAAAGATGAGACTGTCCGCATAAAAGTTGTATTGTCCATATGCAGCTTATCCGTAGGAGCAGGTGAAATATTGAAAGCAATACAGGATACCATTCGTAGGGAACATATAAAAAATGTCATTGTTGAAATAACCGGGTGTATAGGTCTTTGCCATGCCGAGCCTATGATTATGGTCAGCACCCCTGGTAAACCCGATGCGATCTATGACCTTGTAACGCCGGACAAGGCAAGGGTTATTACCATTGCCCATGGCCTGTATTACAAGGCTGTATATCCATGGATGATGAATAACAAATAATAGGAGGTGGAAACATGTCAGTAACTTTGGAACAATGCAAGTGCAAAGAACTTAGTGAAGAAGAAAAATATGCTTTATTGAGAGATGTTATTTATGACTACGATAAGAACGAAAAGAATTTGATTCAAATTTTGCACATGGCACAGGCAATTTTTGGATTTATCCCACTGGAGGTGCAAAAGTTTATTGCAAAAGAGATGGATATTCCCCTTTCCCGTGTCAGTGGAGTGGTCACGTTTTATTCCTTTTTCTCAACCAAACCAAAGGGGGAATATACAATCCGCGTCTGCTTAGGGACGGCCTGTTATGTCCGCGGCGGTAAAAAAATTGTTGAAAGATTAAAAGAAATTCTAGGTATTGATGTGGGGGAAACCACTAAGGACTTAAAATTTACCTTGGAAGTGATGCGGTGTATAGGAGCTTGTGGTTTGGCACCGGCAATTACCATAAACGATAAGGTTTATAAGCAAGTCAATCCGGATAAGCTGCAGCAAATCATAGGCATGTATCATTAAGGAGGTGGAATATAATGGTAAGAAATGTGGACGATCTGATTAAAATAAAACAGGACTTTTTAGAACAAATGAAGAAATATAGCCATATCATTCAGATTTGTTCGGGAGCCGGATGCGTTTCGTCCAAATGTGAAGAAGTAAGAGATGCACTGATTAGAGAGCTGGAAAAGGCAGGTATTGCTGAAAATATAAAAATCAGCCTTACGGGTTGCATGGGCTCCTGTGATATAGGTCCGGCGATGATCATACAGCCGGAAGGAGTGTTTTACTGCCGCCTGAAGGCGGAGGATATGGAGCAATTGGTTAAAAAACATTTGCTGGCAGGGGAGATAGAAGAGCAGTTTTGCTATAAGGACAGGGAGACAAAGAAAGCAGTTCCTTATCTTAAAGATATTGATTTCTTTAAACGCCAGCAGAAGATAGTGTTGAGGAACTGTGGAAATATAGATTTTTCTTCCGTGGATGAATATATCTCAAATGATGGATACATGGCTTTGGCAAAAGTAATCACCGAAATGACTCCTGAACAGGTGATAAGCGAAGTTAAAAAGTCCGGCTTAAGAGGACGGGGAGGCGGCGGATTCCCAACGGGTATTAAATGGGAAGCAACCAGGAAATCTCCCGGTGATATAAAATTTGTAGTATGCAATGCCGATGAAGGGGACCCGGGTGCTTTTATGGACCGCAGCCTGCTGGAGGGGGACCCTCATTCAGTAATTGAAGGCATGGCCATTGCAGGGTATGCAGTGGGGGCCAATAAAGGATATGTATATGTCCGCGCCGAATATCCCCTTGCGGTGGAACGACTGGATATGGCTATTAAAGAAGCAAGGAAGAAGGGAATTTTAGGCAATAATATATTGGGCACCGATTTTTCCTTTGACATTGAAATAAGGATAGGGGCAGGAGCTTTTGTATGCGGCGAGGAAACTGCCCTGATTGCTTCGATAGAAGGAAAACGCGGAGAACCACGGCAAAAACCTCCGTTCCCAGCACAATCAGGATTGTTGGGCAAACCTACTGTTTTAAACAATGTGGAGACTTATGGAAATATTCCGGTAATTATATTAAAAGGTGCCGATTGGTTTAGAAGTATAGGTACTGAAAAGAGCACAGGTACGAAGGTATTTGCATTGGCAGGGGATATCAATAATACGGGAATTATAGAAGTTCCTATGGGCATAACCCTTGGAGAAGTTATATTCGATGTAGGAGGCGGGATACCAAAGGGTAAACAGTTCAAAGTGGCACAAACAGGAGGACCGTCGGGAGGATGCCTGACCAGGGAACATTTGAACACGCCCATAGATTATGATTCCCTTGTAGAGCTTGGGGCAATCATGGGTTCGGGCGGATTGATTTGTATGGACGAAGATACATGCATGGTGGATATGGCACGGTTCTTCATGGATTTTGTGCAGGATGAATCCTGTGGTAAATGCGTTGCATGCCGCCTGGGCTCGAAGAGGATGCTTGAAATACTGGAGCGCATCACCCAGGGAAAAGGTCAGGAAGGGGACATAGAATTATTGGAGGAATTAGGTGAGATTATTAAGGATACGGCCCTTTGCGGACTGGGCCAGACAGCTCCTAACCCGGTACTAAGTACGATAAAATATTTCCGTGAAGAATATGAAGAGCACATTAAGTATAAATACTGCCGTGCCGGGACCTGCAGTGAATTATTCCTTTCACCTTGTGAAAATGCGTGCCCGGCTGGGGTTAATGTTCCCGGTTACATTGCCCTTATAGCTGCAGGAAGAATGAAAGATGCCTATGACCTGATAAGAAGGGAAAATCCATTTCCTTCCGTATGCGGAAGGGTATGCACGCACCCCTGCGAAAGCAAATGCAGGAGAGCCCAATTGGATGAACCAATAGCTATTGCTGATTTAAAAAGATATGTGGCAGATTATGTATTAAGTAATAATGAACCGTTTACAGACCTAATATTTGCCAAGAAGGGTAAATCGGTGGGCATCATAGGTGCAGGACCTTCAGGATTAACCTGTGGCTATTATCTTGCACGGTTAGGATACGATGTTACCATTTATGAGGCACAACCTGTAGCGGGAGGTATTCTGGCCTTTGGTATTCCTGAATATCGCCTGCCCAGTGAAGTGCTGCAAAGGGAAATAGACAGCATTAAACAGGTGGGACTGAATATTATTACAAATACGGAAGTAGGAAAGGATATTTCCTTCCGTGAATTAAGAAATACCCATGACGCCATATACATTGCTACCGGTACCCAGTTATCCCGCAAGATTGGTATCGAAGGAGAGGATCTACCGGGCGTATACCATGGGCTTGACTTCTTAAGAGATGTCAATTTGGGTAAGAATGTGGAAGTAAGCGGAGTGGTTGCAGTAATCGGTGGCGGTAATACTGCAATAGATGCTGCAAGGGTAGCCCTGAGAAAAGGCGCTTCCGAAGTGCACATCCTCTACAGGAGAACTTTGGAAGACATGCCGGCGGATAAGAGGGAAATTCAGGACGCCCTTGAAGAAGGAATTATTTTGCATACTCTTGTGGCACCGGTACGGTTTATTGGTGACAGAAAAGTGAAGCAAATAGAATGCGTACGGATGACATTGAAAGGGTTTGATTCGAGCGGCAGAAGAAAGCCCAAAGTAATTGAAGGTTCTAATTTTATGGTGGATGTGGACATGGTAATTCCGGCAGTTAGCCAGTATTCCGACCTGCCCTTTGTGAAAAAGGAAGAAGTGGAAGTTACAAAATGGGGAACTTTTGTGGTAGATAAAGATACCCTTATGACCACCATGCCCGGTGTATTTGCAGGGGGCGATGTGGTCCGCGGTTCGGATGTGGTTATTACTGCCATAGCCGATGGTAAAAAAGCAGCCCAGTCCATTGATAAGTATCTGGGTGGTACGGGTGAATTAAATAAGGGTGAACCCATAGAAATTCCAAAACCGCCCATGGATACGGAGGTATTGGAACATGAACGATTCCGTATGAAGTATTTACCGCCGGAGGTAAGGAAAAACAATTTTGATGAAGTGGCTCAGGGATTCCATAGAATAAATGCTATAGCGGAAGCAATGCGTTGTCTGCGGTGCGATAGGAGGGGGTGAAATATTTATGGTAAATTTGACAATTAACAATAAAAAAATCAGTGTTCCGGAAGGTTATACGATTTTTGAAGCGGCAAAAGAAAATAATATATTAATTCCTCACTTTTGCTATATGGAAGGAGTACATCAGATTGGTTCCTGCAGGATTTGTGTTGTAGAAGTAGAAGGAGCAAAAACGCTTCAGGCATCCTGTGTAACACAGGTACGGGAAGGAATGGTGGTCAGGACCAATTCGGAAAGGGTAAGAAGGGCTAGAAAAGTGCTTTATGAGCTTATGCTTTCGGACCATCCGAAGGACTGCCTGAGCTGTTCCAGAAATCAGAGCTGTGAGTTTCAAAAGCTTGGTGAATTGATACAAATTGAAGAGTTTAGGTTTGAAGGGGAAAAGTCCAAGACGAGCATTGATGATTCCAGCCCTGCCATTGTGCGGGATAATTCCAAATGCATACTGTGCAGGCGTTGCGTAACCGTATGCAATGATATTCAGGGAGTGGGCATTTTGAATGCCCAGTTAAGAGGATTTGAAACAATGATTGCTCCGGCGGAAGAAATGCTGTTAGGAAGTTCTGCCTGCAGCTATTGCGGACAATGTACCGTTGTCTGCCCGGTGGGTGCATTGAAAGAAAAAGATTCAACACAAGCGGTATGGGATGCACTGCTGGACCCGAACAAGGTGGTCGTTGTGCAGACCGCGCCGGCCATTCGCGCAGCCCTTGGGGAAGAATTTGGTTATGAGCCGGGTACATTGGTTACGGGTAAGATGGTTACTGCATTAAAGGAAATGGGCTTTGACTATGTGTTTGATACCAACTTTGCTGCAGATTTAACCATTATGGAAGAAGGAACGGAATTTTTGGAGAGGGTAAAAAGCTTTTTCTACAGCCAAAACCTGATGCTTCCCGAATTTTTAAAGAAGGTGCGCATACATTTGGAGGATAAAGATCCGACCCTGCCCATGATAACCAGTTGCAGCCCGGGATGGATTAAGTTTATAGAACATCATTATCCTGATTTGCTGGGACATCTTTCATCATGCAAGTCTCCCCATATGATGCTGGGTGCCCTTTGTAAAACCTATTTTGCACAAAAGATTGGCTTAGACCCGAAGAATATGTTTGTAGTATCGGTCATGCCTTGTACTGCCAAAAAGTTTGAAGTGACTAGGCCGGAAATGACTAACGATGGTTATCCCAATGTGGATGCTGTTCTGACCACCCGCGAGCTGGCAAGAATGATAAAGGATGCGGGAGTGGACTTCAGGAATCTTCCGGACGGGCAGTTTGACAGCCCGTTAGGCTTATCGTCCGGAGCAGCTGATATTTTCGGTACTACCGGTGGAGTTATGGAAGCAGCATTGCGAACCGTGTATGAAATCGTTACAGGACGGGAGCTGCCAATGGAAGGTTTGCATGTAAAACCTATAATGGGTCTTGAAAAAATTAAAACCGCCGAGCTTAAGATAGAAGATGCAAAAGATGAATGGGCCTTCTTAAACGGTTTTACAATAAAGGTGGCAGTGACCAGCGGTCTTAGCGGTGCGGCCCAATTAATGGAAGAAATCAAAAGAGGCACTAGTCCCTATCATTTTATAGAAGTAATGGGTTGCCCTGGAGGATGTATTAGTGGGGGTGGCCAGCCGCGGCCGGTCAGCAATGAAATAAGGCAGAAACGCATGGAAGCTATTTACAAGGAAGACGAAGGGAAAACATTGCGTAAGTCCCATGAAAATCCGTTTATTCAGAAGCTTTACGAAGAATATCTTGGTAAACCTTTAGGACATAAATCCCATGAGTTGTTGCACACCTGTTACACCAAGAGGAGCAAGTATTAAAATATAATAATAAAGGGCGGTTATTTGCCTGCAATTACAGTCAAATAGCTGCCCTTATAGTTTGTAAAATTGTACGGATAAATATAAAAAATGGCGGAATAATGTAAATACGTAATATGTATATTTAATTTATAATATAAAAATAAAGATGCGAACCAAAGAGTAATTCCCAAAAATATTTAGAGATGGTTCCTACCTGTAAAAAATTTAAGCACGAATTTTTCTGATAATTAATTAAATACGATGCTAATGCGTGTCCCATAACAATCATCCGCGTTAATAAACTAGGGGAATACTTTCATCTTCTGCATTCATAAATATAATTATATTTTACATCCTTTTAGAGATGAGAATATCCCCTTGTTTATATAGCCACTTTTTTCTTGGAGCATGAAGAAATGTGGCTTTGTTTTTAAAAATTTAATAATATATTAAGGAGGGGGATTATTAAATGCCAAAAACAGAACAAAGGGTAGAACAAAAACAAAGAGAAAATTGGGGGTCGCGAATTGGTTTTATTTTGGCAGCAGCCGGTTCGGCGATCGGACTTGGAAACATTTGGAGGTTTCCTTATTTAACAGGCGAAAATGGTGGAGGAGCATTTATTATTATTTATTTAGCCTGTGTCTTTATTGTAGGACTTAGCATCATGATTGCTGAATTTACGATAGGTAGGAGAACCAGTCTAGCAGCTGTAGGAGCTTATAAGAGCTATAGTAGAAGATGGACCTTTGCCGGTGCACTGGGAGCTTTAAGTGGATTTTTTATCATGGGCTTTTACCCTGTGGTTGGTGGATGGGCCCTTGCTTATGTGTTTAAATCCTTAACCGGATTGCTTTCTTCTCCTGAAACTATAGGAGATGCCTTTAGTGCTTTTATAACCGGTACATATGAACCCCTGATTTGGATGGTTATTTATTTGGCACTGAATGTATTTATTGTTGCAAGGGGTGTCAAAGGAGGCATTGAAACAGCAGGTAAAGTGTTAATGCCTACGCTTTTTGTGCTCCTTGTGTTTATCATATTTAGAAGTGTAAGTCTTGAAGGTGCCGTTGAAGGACTCAAATTCTTGTTTATGCCTAAATGGGAAGATGTAAGCGGTCAAACCTTTTTAGCTGCATTGGGACAAGCATTTTTCTCCCTCAGTCTTGGTATGGGTTGCATGATTACCTATGGAAGTTACCTGGATAAGAAAGAAAACCTTCAAAGGAATGCAGCAATAGTAACAACCATGGATACATGTGCTGCTCTTTTAGCTGCTATAGCTATTTTCCCTGCATTGTTTGCCTTTGGTATGGAACCGGCACAAGGCCCTGGGCTCGTATTTGTAGTGGTACCTCAGATATTTGCTAAAATGGGTGCTTTAGGAGTGTTATTATCTGCTATATTCTTTGTTGCATTGACTGTTGCAGCTTTAACTTCTTCCGTGTCACTATTGGAGGTAGTTACTGCATACTTAATTGATGAAAAGAAAATGGACAGAAAACCTGCAGTTTATGCTAGCTCTGCGGTTATGATTATACTATGTATCCTTTCTTCATTGTCTTTGGGTGTTCTGTCAGGAGTCAAGTTATTTGGAGTTGGGTTCTTTGACTTCTTTGATATACTTACCGACAAGATATTCCTGGCAATAGGAGGAATGTTGCTTGCAATATTTGTCGGATGGTTTGTCAAGAAGGAAGACCTTAAGGATGAGCTTACAAACGGCGGAACCGTTGAGTTTAAACTTTTCGAGGTTTGGTATAATCTTATAAAATACGTTATACCTGTTGCAATTGCCATAATTGCAGTTTCCGGAATCATGGCAATTGAACAGACTAGCTTAATGTTATTTGGTTTAGCTGTTATAGTAGTACTTGCAATCTTCTCTAAGAAGCTATAAGGATAAGCGGACGTAAAATTAAAAAGGCTGATGTGCCAGGCATATCAGCCTTTTTTAGTTTCCTTACAAAGCATCCACTTCATCCATCCAAATTTTGCTGCTTGCATCGCTGGGCATGCGCCAGTCACCACGGGGTGAAAGATTAATGGAACCCACTTTTGGCCCGTCGGGAAGACATGAACGTTTAAACTGCTGCGAGAAAAAGCGGGAATAGAAAGTTTTTAACCATTTTTTTATAAACTCAGGGGTATATTTTTGTCCAAAGGCCTTTTTGGCAAGGAAAAAGATTTTACGTGGGCTGAAGCCAAAGCGTATCATTTGGTATAAGAAAAAGTCGTGCAGTTCATAGGGGCCTACTATATCTTCCGTTTTTTGTTCAATCTCACCCTTCGCATTGGCAGGCAGCAGTTCGGGACTGATGGGAGTATCCAATATATCCAGCAGGGTTTCCCTTGAGTTGGCGTCCATGTAATCTTCTGCCACCCACTGAACAAGGAATCGAACCAGTGTTTTTGGTATTCCTGAATTAACTGCATACATGGACATATGGTCGCCATTGTATGTGGCCCAACCCAATGCCAATTCGGATAAATCGCCGGTGCCGATAACCAGCCCGCCTTCTTTGTTGGCAATGTCCATAAGAATTTGGGTGCGCTCCCGGGCCTGGGCGTTTTCAAAGGTGATGTCATGTACCTGCGGTTCATGGCCTATATCTTTAAAATGCTGTATACATGCTTCTTTAATAGAGATTTCCCTTATTGTCACTCCCAGTGATTCCATGAGCTTCCTTGCGTTATTGGAGGTGCGCTCGGTTGTGCCGAAGCCCGGCATCATTATTCCTATTATGTTTTTCCTGTCAATGCCCAGCTTGTCAAAAGTTTTCACGGTTACAAGCAGTGCCAAGGTGGAATCCAATCCGCCGGAAATGCCGATAACAGCCTTTTTCAGACCCGTGTGGCGTATGCGTTTTGACAGCCCTGCCACTTGTATGGAAAAAATTTCTTCACAGCGCTTCTTTCTTTTTTCTTCTGCCTGGGGGACGAAAGGATAAGGTTCAATATGTCGGTGAATATGCTGAATGTTTACATCCTTAAGCTTAAAGGGCACTATTCTATAGTTAGAACTAAGGTTGGCACTTCTGCCCGGCGGTGCCATGAAACTGGTTGTTTTCTGCCTGTCCAATGCAAGCCTGTCCATATCTATTTCGCTTATAATCAATTGTTCCTGTTCATCAAATTTCTTGGATTCACAAAGGATAGAACCGTTTTCAGCTATAATTGCGTGGCCTGAGAACACCACATCGGTAGTGGATTCTCCGCCTCCTGCCGATACATATACGTATCCTGCAATACAGCGCGCCGATTGCTGTTTAACCAAACTCGTGCGATATTCGGTTTTACCTATGACTTCATTGCTTGCCGACAGGTTGAATATGAGCTTAGCCCCGTTTAAACAGTGGAAACTGCTGGGAGGAATGGGTGCCCATAAATCTTCGCATATTTCAATTCCAAAGCATACTTTATCATCTTTGAACAGCAGGTCCGTACCAAAGGGAACCTGCTGATTACATATTGTGATAGTGTTGCTGAGGGTGTGGGCGGAAGAAGCAAACCAGCGTTTTTCATAAAATTCACTGTGGTTGGGTATGTATGTCTTTGGAACCACTCCTAAGATATTGCCCTTTTGCAGCACAACTGCACAGTTAAAAAGCTGGTTGCCTGCCGGGACGGGCATACCGACAATTACCACTGTTTCAACATCTTTGGTTGCTAAAAGAATCTCTTTTAATTGCTCCTCGGCACTGTCTAAAAGCAGTCGCTGATGGAATAAATCGCCGCATGTATAGGATGTAATGCACAACTCGGGGAAAACCATTATTTGAACATCCTTTTTAACCGCTTCGTCAATAAGATTACATATCCTTGTCCTATTGTACTTGCAGTCAGCAACTCTTACATGGGGTACGGCGGCTGCAACCCGAATGTATCCAAGATCCATATTATCAACTCCTATATGCTATACTTCTTGCTAATATAATTGCTGTTTATCTGAATAATTTATTATTTATTTATATTACCACAAAAAAACATATTCTTATTTACAAATTGAAAAAAATATTGTACAATGTCCTTGACAACTAAAAAGTGAATATTAATGCTAGGGGTGCCTGCTGGCTGAGAAGGAATAAATCTTAAAAGGATTATTCCTAACCCTTTGAACCTGATATGGTTAGAACCATCGTAGGGAAGCATAAAATTTTAAATTAAAAAATTTGCATTTTAGCTTGCCTTCGTGGCAAGTTTTTTTAGTTATATAAAATGAGCGGAGGGATAGGATGACAATTGTGTTAAACGGTAAAAAAGAAGTGCTTGAACAGCAAAAAAGCATCCGGGATTTGCTCATTTCAAAAAACATCGATCCCAATACCGTTGTTGTTGAATATAACGGAGATATTGTAAAAAGGGAAGAATGGGCAAATATTTTTCTAAATGAAGATGATGTACTGGAAGTAGTGCGCTTTGTCGGAGGGGGCTGATAATATGTGCGATAAGTTGGTAATTGGGGATAAGCAGTTGGACAGCCGTTTGTTTGTCGGCACGGGGAAATATTCTAACGATGCTTTAATTCCTGAAATTATTGAAAAGTCCGGCGCCCAGGTTATTACGGTGGCCCTAAGAAGAATTGATTTTGAGTCGCAAACCGACAATATTCTTAATTATATTCCAAAGCATGTTCAGCTGTTGCCCAATACATCGGGAGCTAGAAATGCAAAGGAAGCAATTCGCATAGCACGATTAGCCAGGGCTGCCGGCTGCGGAAATTGGATAAAAATTGAGGTGATTTCGGATAATAAGTATCTGCTTCCCGACGGTGTGGAAACCATTAAAGCGACGGAAGTGCTTGCTTCCGAAGGGTTTGTGGTTCTGCCTTACATAAGCCCGGATTTGATGATAGCAAAAAAATTGGTGGAAGCAGGTGCTGCCGCAGTGATGCCCCTAGGAGCACCCATTGGCACAAACAGGGGATTGAAGACCAAAGAACTGCTCCGCATTTTAATTGACGAAATACCGTTACCTGTGATAGTCGATGCGGGTATAGGAAAGCCTTCCGATGCATGTGAAGCAATGGAAATGGGTGCAGCTGCGTGCTTATTAAATACGGCCATTGCCAGCGCAAGGGACCCGGTGATGATGGCGGCAGCTTTTGGAGAGGCAATCCGAGCGGGCAGAAAGGCTTATCTTGCCGGCTTGGGTTCAACGGCTAAATATGCCCGTGCTTCTTCTCCTCTTACCGGTTTTTTAGATGAAATGGCGGAGTAGTAAAAACAATCAAATTAGCTAAAGAAGGGGTGGAAATGAGTTTTTATTATGAGTATCAAAAATATAAAGACTATTCCTTTGAAGATTTCTTTGATGCAGTTACGGACCTTCAGGTGCAGAATGTTTTAAATAAAGATAAATTAACGGCAGAAGATTATTTGACATTGTTATCCCCTAAGGCGACAAAATATCTGGAAGAAATGGCTCAAAAGGCACATGAGATTACCGTACGGCACTTTGGAAAAACCATACAAATGTACGCGCCGATATACGTATCCAACTACTGCACCAACCAATGTGTTTACTGCGGCTTTAATACCACCAATAAAATACACAGGAAGCAGCTTACCTTGGAAGAAGTGGAGGAAGAGGCAAAGTGTATTGCCTCTACCGGCATAAGGCACATCATATTGCTGACCGGTGATGCCAGGGGGATTGCAACTGTTGAATATATTAAGGAATGTGTAAAGGTGCTTCGAAAATACTTTTCATCCATTGCAATAGAGGTTTATGCAATGAGCGAGGATGAATACGTACAATTAAAGGAAGCCGGAGTGGATTCCTTTACAATGTATCAGGAAACTTATGATGAGGAATTATACGATTGTCTGCATGCGCGGGGGCCTAAAAAGAATTACCGGTTCCGGCTGGATGCTCCTGAACGGGCGTGTAAAGCGCGCATGCGTTCGGTGAACATAGGAGCCCTCCTTGGTTTGAATGAGCAATGGAGAAAAGATGCCTTTTTTACAGGGCTTCATGCCCGGTACCTGCAAAACAAGTATTTGGATACGGAAATCAGCATTTCCCTTCCCAGGATACGCCCCCATGAGGGAAGTTTCCAGCCCGGCTGTATTGTAAGTGACAGGGATATGGTGCAAATGATGGTTGCTTTTCGGCTGTTTATGCCTAGAGGTGGGATTACCATATCCACAAGGGAAAGGGCTTCGTTTAGGGATAATATTATTCGGTTAGGAGTGACCAAAATGTCTGCCGGTTCCAGCACAGTAGTAGGTGGGTATGCCCAAAAGTCAAAAGAAGCGGGGCAATTTGATATATCCGATGAACGGAGTGTAAAAGAGATGAGGGAAGCAATCCTAAGGCTTGGCTATCAGCCGGTGTTTAAGGATTGGGAGGCAATGTGAGCTATAAAAAAATATTGAAACGATTAAAATGGCATAAATTTATGAAAGGAAGTTTGAGATGGAAAATGTGTTTCGCATCCTTGATGCAAATGTAAATCGTGTGGCCGAAGGACTGCGTGTGCTGGAAGACCTTGCCCGCTTTTATTATAATGATGCCCTGCTTACGGAAGAAATAAAAGAGATTCGCCACGGTGTAAGAAAATCTGTAAACCACATGTATTCATGTTTTGTACAGCACAGGGATTCTGTCGGTGATGTGGGGCTGTCTGTTTCACAGCAAAATACCCTTGATAATAAAAATAGTATCCGAGAGCTGATTATTGGAAACTTTAAGCGGGTGCAGGAAGGGATTAGGGTTATTGAAGAAAACCTAAAAATTTTAGGGCAATATGATCTTTCCAAGACCTTTGAAGCATACCGCTATGATTGTTATTCTCTTGAAAAAAATTATCTTGCCGGTATCAGTAAAGCCGTTAAAAGAAAGCTTCCGGATACGGATTTGTACTGCCTGACCGGCGAAGAATATTCACTGGGCAGGAGCAATATTGAAGTGGTTAGGCAGATGATAGAGGCAGGAATAAAAATAATACAGTACAGGGAAAAGGAAAAAAAGGCGCTTTATAAGTATGAGGAGTGTAAAAAAATACGGGAAATGACCCGCGATGCAGGAGTAACCTTTATTGTCAATGATGATATAGACATTGCCATTTTGGTGGATGCGGATGGGGTGCATATAGGTCAGGAGGATATACCCATTGAAGAGGTGCGCAAACTGGTAGGGGAAGAAATGATCATAGGGGTTTCCACCCATTCCCCGGAGCAGGCACAGGATGCAGTTGCCCGGGGAGCTGACTATATTGGAGTAGGGCCCATCTACAAGACCTATACCAAGAAGGATGTTGGTGAACCGGTGGGGCTTGAGTACCTGGAGTATGTGGCCAAGAATGTAAGCATCCCCTTTGTAGCCATTGGTGGGATCAAGGAGCATAATGTTGCGGAAGTTGTCAAGCATGGGGCAAGGTGTGTGGCAATGGTGACCGAAATTGTGGGTGCAAAGGATATAGCCAAAAAAATAGAAGACATACGCAAAGCAATGAGGGCTGCTCGGGAGGAGTGAGGTGCAAAAAATGAGGACATATACGACCCAGATGGATGCTGCAAAAAAAGGCATCATTACGAGGGAAATGGAAATAGTTGCAAAAAAGGAAAATAGGGATGTTAATGAAATAAGGGAATTAGTTGCCCAAGGGAAGGTGGTTATACCTGCCAATAAAAATCATGCAAAGCTGGACCCTGAAGGAATCGGGCTGGGGCTTAGGACTAAGATCAATGCAAACCTGGGTATTTCTAAGGACTGCTGCAACATTGACTTAGAAATGGAGAAGGTACTTAAGGCATTGGAATTAAGAGCGGAAGCCATTATGGATTTAAGCTCCTACGGAAAGACGCAGGAGTTCCGGAGGAAGCTAATAGATGTTTCCACCGCAATGGTTGGCACGGTGCCCGTTTACGATGCGGTAGGATTTTATGAAAAGGAGCTTAAGGATATAACCGAGCAGGAATTTCTGGATGTGGTGGAAAAGCACGCCCAGGACGGCGTGGATTTTATGACTATTCATGCAGGTATCAACCGGAATACTTCAGAAAGGTTTAAAAATAATAAAAGGCTGACCCATATAGTATCCCGCGGCGGTTCACTGATATTTGCATGGATGGAACTCAATGGAAAAGAAAATCCTTTTTACGAACATTTTGATGAACTGCTGGATATATGCGAAAGATATGACGTTACCCTAAGCCTGGGAGATGCGTGCCGGCCGGGAAGCATCCATGATTCTACCGATGCCTCCCAGATAGAAGAATTGATTGTATTGGGGGAGCTTACCAAAAAAGCCTGGGAAAGAAATGTGCAGGTCATGATTGAAGGACCGGGGCATATGGCGCTAAATGAAATTGCAGGCAATGTCATGCTGGAAAAGAAGTTATGTCATGGGGCACCTTTTTATGTGCTGGGGCCCATTGTAACCGATGTTGCCCCAGGATATGACCATATTACCAGTGCCATCGGAGGTGCCATAGCGGCTGCCAATGGAGCTGACTTCTTATGTTATGTGACCCCGGCGGAACACCTTAGGCTGCCTACTTTGGACGATATGAAGGAGGGTATTATTGCAGCAAAGATTGCCGCCCATGCTGCAGATATTGCAAAGGGGATAAGGGGAGCCAGGGAATGGGACGATAAAATGACCGAGGCAAGGGCCAACCTTGACTGGAACAGAATGTTCGAGCTTGCATTAGACCCGGAAAAAGCCAAAAGATATAGGCAGGAGTCAAGACCGGAGCATGAGGACAGCTGCACCATGTGTGGGAGAATGTGTTCGATGAGGAATATGAAAAAGATTCTCTGTGGAGAAGACATAAATATCTTGCGGGATTAGATGGACGCATAAATGCAATGCTAAATACCCAAAAATCATATTTTTAATGTGGTTTTTGGGTATTATTATTTTTGTTATATAAATTAAGGAGTGAATCAGATGAAAATAGACGGACCTACAATAGAAGGCGTGTTCGTTAAAAGGCTGAACCGTTTTGAAGCAGTAGTAAACATAGGTGGAACTGACAGCATTGTACATGTCCCCAATACCGGTAGGTTAAAGGAACTCTTGGTGGCCGGAGCCCGGGTGCTTGTAAGGGTTTTTGACAATCATAAGAGAAAAACACGTTATGGACTGCTGCTGGTTAAAAAGAACGGAATATGGGTTTCGATTGATTCAGGCAATGTACCCAACCGCATTATGTATGAAGCGCTTTTAAATGGAGATTTTAAACCTTTGGAAGGATACGAACATTTTAAAAGGGAAGTGCTGGTGCAAGACAGCCGGCTGGATTTTGGCCTGTTTTATAAGGAAAGGGAGTATTACATAGAGGTAAAAGGGGTAACCCTGGTGGAAAACCGCAAAGCATTTTTTCCCGATGCACCTACCGTAAGGGGAACAAGGCATTTGGAAGAATTGAGAAGGTTAAGGGAGCAGGGGAAAGGCGCAGGGGTTATTTTTATTATTCAAAGGGAAGATGCGGATTTATTTATGCCTAACGACAGGATGGACCCGGATTTTGGTATAGCCTTGAGAAAGGCGTTTGATGCGGGGGTTGATATATGGGCTTATACCTGCACGGTTGACTGCAGTCAAATAAAACTTGAAAAAGAAGTGCCTGTGTATTTGGATTAGCATTGTAATAAAAAATCTGTATCGACAAATACTACATTGGTAGGTTAAAACATAGCAATGGTATTTTTAAATGAAGGTGGTGCAATGAATATAAAAAAATCAGGCATTAAAAAACTGGATACAAAAAAGTTACTGGTTTATGGAGCCGGTGCAGCCGGGTTTGCAGGTGTGATGGGAGCAAAAAAGATAGCCCGTAAGGCGGTACAGGCAGCCAATAAAAATTTCATGAGAGTGCTTATGACGGATATTTATGATGAAAACTTATACGAAGTGGTTTCATCCACTTCACGCATTGGTATACAGGAAACAATGGAAACAAATCTGAGGGCAACGGAAGGTAAGGCCATATCAAGGCCCATGGGCTCGCCCAAGAAGTTTCCAAGCCTTAATAGCTTGATGTTTTCCATTGCCCAGCTATACGTGATGCCTACTCCTTTTGAAGAAGAAATTGATGTAAAGGTAACCATTGGTAAAAAAGCTAAAAAGCCCTTGGAAATTGACATGCCAATAATTATAGCGCCAATGGCTTATGGGATAGCCCTAAGTAAAAAGGCAAAAGTGGCATTGGCAAAAGGTGCGGCCCTGGCAGGTACTGCTACCTGTTCGGGGGAAGGACCCGTGTTAAAGGAGGAACGGGAAGCAGCAAAAAAGTATATATACCAGTACCACCGGGGAACGTGGGGAAAAACGGAGGAGCTTCTTACCAATTGTGATGCTATTGAAATACAATTTGGACAGGGAGCAATTGCAGGAGTGGGGCATGTCTTTAACGCAAAGTACATGGACAGGGAGATGCAGGAGGCCTATGGCTTTTCAAAGGCTCAAAATATTGTTGCCCATTCGCGCCAGCCGGAGGTAAATGACCCGTCACAGCTCCCGGCACTGGTGGAAAAGTTAAAAAGAATCAGCGGGGGAGTACCAATTGGTGCAAAAATTGGGGCAGGAAAATACCTGGAAGCCGACCTTGATATCTTATGTAACAGCGGCATTGATTATATTACCGTGGATGGTGCGGAGGCAGCTACCAAAGGGGCGCCTCCCATATTACAGGATGATTTTGGGGTACCCACCATTTTTGCAGTAAATCGTGCGGCAGAATGGCTTTATAAAAACAATTTTAATAACAGGGTTAGTTTGATTGCCAGCGGAAAGATTCGTACCCCCGGAGATATGTTAAAGGTGATTGCCCTGGGGGCAGATGCATGTGCCATTGGTTCTATTGCACTTCTTGCCTTATCCCATACGCAAGTGCTTAAGGTGATTCCCTATGAACCTCCTACCCAATTGGTATGGCACCATGCAAAGGGAGAAAGCAAGCTGGATATTGAAGAAGCTGCAGAATCCCTTAAGAATTTCCTCAATGCCTGCAAGGAAGAAATAAAAGAAGGGATAAAGGCACTAGGAAAAACAAGTTTAAAAGAAGTAAATAAAGAAGATTTAATGGCATTGGATGAAATGGTGGCAAAGGGCTGTGGCGTACCAATGGTGTACGAACCCTTTGAATACGAATATGAAGATTAATGATGTTTTTAAATTATTTTGGATTTAGAGGAAAAAATACTTAACATAAAATAATAAGTTGCAGGACAAAATAAGGGTGTAGAATTCACAAGGATTGAAAAGCCGTTCAAAATCTTTTAAAGTTGATGGACTTTGTGATGAGGTCCGTCGGCTTTGTGAAACTGTCTTATTTTCGTAAAGATTTTGGATGGTTAAGTAGCAGTAGATGGATGTTGAAGTTTTTGTGGTAGTGTAGGTAGTAGTGGTCATTGCAGGAATCGGGACTAAAAGTCAAGATCCTTGTGAATTCTTGTAGATAAGGCAGGGGAACTACTTGTTCCCCTGCCATTTTCATTTTAATTATTTTTACTTCCAGCCTATACGTATTATATCTCCTGGTTTAATTGTATCGGTAAATGCGGCCTCTTTTCCGTTTAGCTCCAAAAAGATATGCCCCCGGGGATTGGAAAGATCAAAATCGATATAGTTAAAAATATCCACAAAAATATAATTTTTTTTGTTTCCGTTTAAAACCACTTCCCTGCCGTTAACAATTACGCTCATGGCTTTGGAATCAGAAGCAAGGGCATCAGCTTCTGACTTTGGTTCCAAGTTATTGATTATTTCTATGTTATCCCCATCCTGAACCATATAATCACCGGGTACCTCCTTCCCGTTGACCAGAACCTTTACATCCCTATGGGAATAGTATTCCAAAATTTCTTTAATGCACAATTGGGCAGGCATCCCCGGTTCCGCAGGTTTTATGGTGATTAGGTCTCCCGTATTAATTTCGGTTTCAAGATTTGCAGCATTTCCGTTTACAAATATCTCAGCAGTGCTGCCGTACTGCCCACGTAAAACCTTTTTCTCGCCGTTTAACGTGAAATGAAGAGATTTGCCGGTGCGGCCAATGAGCTTTACGGGGTCGTAGTTTATTTGTACCAATGCATCGGCGACGGTCAGTTTCCTTGAATAAAAAAGGTGTACGGCTTTTCCGTTTACGCTCACATTAATAAAATTTTGTCCTTTACGCATTTGGGCCGATAGGGCAATACCGATAGGAGTAATTGCATCGGGGCCGGATAATTTTTTACCAATGTTTTTTACATTTTGTATTACATTGCTTTTCCTTACCGCTACTCTTTCGGAAGGCAGGTTTAATTTATTGGCTATTAATGAGGGCAGGCTTCCAATTTGACTTCCACCGCCCACAAGAAATACGGCATTTGGTGCCTTGGAGTTATAATCCAATATTTTTTCCACGATTGTATCGGCCAATTGTTCTATCACCGGTTGTATGAGCGCTTGCACCTCTTTTGCCTTAACTGTCTGTTTATTTCCCATAATATCAACAAAAGAAATGGTATCCTTATTTGAAGATAGAGCAATTTTTATTTTTTCGCCCGTGTTAAAGTCAACCAAAAAGTGCTGGCAAATCAATTCGGTGATTTCATCCCCTGCTATGGGTGCCATGGCATAGGCGATAACCGAACCGTTTTTAGTTATGGCAATATCCGATGTGCCGGCCCCTATGTCAACCAGTGCAAGATTTAGAAGCCTCAGCTCCTTAGGAATGGCTACATTAATGGCTGCAATAGGTTCAAGGGTAAGGCTTTCCACTTCCAGTCCCGCCTTGTTTAATACGGCATAGAGGCCGTCCACCACCGTATGGGGCAGGAAAGTGGCCAATACATCGGCACCTATAAGGTTTCCTTTATGCCCCTCAAGGGATGAGATTATATAATTATTCAAGTAATAATTTATCACATCGTAACCTACGCAATAATAGGGGGTTTTTTCCTCGGGAAGCAATTCCTCATCAAGCTGGGCTTGTGCCCTTTGTACTGCTTCTATTTCCATGCTGCGTATTATGTTTAGATCTATGGGCTTTAAAGGGTCTGCTTCTTTTTCAATGCTGACCTGTTTTGTTTTTAAGACCCTTCCGGCAGCAGCAATTGCTGCTTTTTTTAATGAAGTGCCGACTTTTTTTTCAAGATATTCCTTAACTTCACAAACTATATCTGCAACTTTTTCAATGTCATGTACCTGTCCGTCAAGCATGGCTCGGCTTTTATGCTCTTTTATAGCCGAGGCCAATATTTTAAATTTTTCCCCCTCTTGAACTCCCACAAGGCCTATTACTGTTCGTGTTCCAATATCAAGAGCTAGAATCAAATCCTGTACATTCACCTTGTAACGCTCCTTGTCTATTTGCTGATTTAATTATTACTTCGACGAAAATTTATGAAATCCTTCTTAAAGATTATTGCCATGTGTTAAAATATAGTATAGAGTTAAATTTTAAAACTTTTTGTTGAATTGTAAAAGGCTTTTCTTCCGTACAAAAAAATTTAGCATTGTGTTATAACTAAAACAAGGATAGTATGTTTTTGAAAGGAGAATCAAGATGATATTGGTAAATACGGACTTTATTACGGGAAAAGAGTTGGAAACCCTCGGCCTGGTTAGAGGCTCCACTATCCAGTCCAAGCACCTTGGCAAGGACATTTTGGCTGGATTAAAAACATTGGTGGGCGGGGAGCTTAAGGCCTATTCTGAGATGTTAAATGAGGCCAGAGCTATTGCCACAAAAAGGATGATTCAGGAAGCAGAAAAATTGGGTGCAGATGCCATCATAAATGTACGGTATTCATCCAGTTCCGTTATGCAAAGTGCTGCTGAAGTTTTGGCCTATGGAACGGCAGTAAGATTTAAAAATAAGTAGAGTTAAAAAAGAGTTTTATGGGCGCAGGGCCATACATTAGGGCGCCCTTTTCTTATTGTGCGTAGGCTTATAAAAGGGTATAATATACAAGATAATTAGTGCTTTTTATCACATATATTAAATAACTTGCTTTGAAATAGGTGAAAAAAATGAAGGATGCAATAAATATTCTAGGTGTACGCATTGACCGTTTAACACTGGATCAAGCTGAACAAAAGATATGGGATTTTTTAAATCATGATAAATTACATATGGTTTTTACTCCAAATTCTGAAATGATTATGGCAGCACGGGAAGATGAGGAACTTAAATGGGTGCTTAACGAAGGGGACATGAATACGGCGGACGGGATTGGGGTTGTATACGCTTCCCGCATTCTAGGAAAGCCGCTTCGGGAAAGGGTAGCAGGGTTTGACCTGGCTAAAAGGCTCTTGGAACAGCTTCCTCAAAAAGGGTATTCCTTGTACCTGTTGGGTGGTGCCCCCGGTGTGGCTGAGACTGCAAAACAAAAGCTGGAGAATCAGTATCCGGGAATAAAAATTGTTGGCACACAACATGGATACTTTAAAAAAGATGAGGAGGAACAGGTAATCCGGCAAATCAATGAAGTAGCTCCCGATATACTTTTTGTTTGCCTTGGCATGTCCAAACAGGAAAAGTGGATATATAACAACCGGGATAAACTGAGAGCAAAAGTGTGCATGGGTATCGGAGGAAGCCTGGATGTTTTTGCAGGTAAGGCAAAGAGGGCGCCGGGGATATATCAGAAGCTTGGGCTGGAGTGGTTTTACAGGCTTATTAAAGAGCCAAAAAGATACAAAAGGATGCTTGCCCTTCCTAAATTTGCGTGGACGGTGATTGTTGAAGGAAGGAACTATACATGGGATAAATAAAATACAAAAGAAAGCAGGTGAAAATGTGAAATCAAAACTTAAGGTGCAATTACTGCAGTATACACCGGAACCGGAAAAAACCGTTGCCTGTGCGGCAAAACTGTGTTATTCCGGTTCAGATTTGGATGATATTATGAATGGTTTGACGGAAGAAAAGGTGGACAGTTTTTTGAACATGCTGGTGGAGATAGGGCATGAAAGCCCAATTGAACATGTTTCTTTTACCTTTGGCATTGAAGGGGTAAGCAGGAGCCTGCTGGCACAGCTTACACGGCACAGGATTGCCAGCTACAGTGTAAGGTCCCAGCGTTATGTGCGGGAAGGACAATTTGAGTATATAATGCCAAAGGAAATCGAGGCTGTTGATGAGGCGCGGGAGTTATTCGTACAGGCAATGGAACAGGACCAGAAGTATTACAACCAACTGGCGGATATTTTGATGGAAAAGCATTTTAAGACTTTCATAAGTGAGGGGAAGGATGAAAAAGAAGCCAGGAAACTGGCAGAAAAAAAGGCTATTGAAGATGCCCGCTACGTTCTTCCCAATGCCTGTGAAACAAAACTGGTGGTAACCATGAATGCACGAAGCTTGTTAAATTTCTTCCGTCACCGTTGCTGTGAGCGTGCTCAGTGGGAAATCAGGGAACTGGCTGTACAAATGCTAAAGCTTGTACGGGAAGTGGCTCCGTCCCTTTTCAGGTATGCAGGGCCCGGTTGTTTGAAGGGCCCGTGTCCTGAAGGTAAAATGAGCTGTGGGAAGATGGCAGAAAAAAGAGACTTTTTTAGGAGTTTATGATATGGAAAAGAAAGGTCTGTACATAGTGTTTGAGGGGCCGGACGGCTCCGGTAAGTCGACTCAAGCCCGCAAGATAGTAGAATACCTGAATCATCAGGGAATAAAAACGGTGCATTTCAGGGAACCGGGTGGTGAGATTGGGGATACCAATACCATTGGGGAAAAAATCCGTGTCCTTCTTTGTGATAACGAAAACAATATAAATGCCATGTGTGAACTGGCGCTTTTTACAGCAAATCGTGCCCAGTTGATTGAAAAAATAAAGGATTATACCAATCAGGGTATTAATGTGCTGTGCGAGCGGAGTTTTTTATCTTCGGTGGTATATCAGGGTTTTGGAAGGGGTATTCCCGTCCCGCTTATATTACAGGTAACCCGGTTATTTATTGATAAGCTTCCCGACTTGGCTGTGATATATCATGTAAACTCAAATGAAGCAATGGATAGGATTTTAAGGCGTGGAGAAAAAGACAGGATTGAAAGAGAAGCAGCTGATTTTCACCATAGGGTGTTTAAAGGATACAGGCAGCTAAAGCCAATCTGCGAGTCCCTGGGAATCCCGTGCATTGAAATAGATACCGATGATAAGAAATGGGATGAATATCAGGAGATTGTAATCAGGGAGATTATTTCTTTAAAATATAAGGGATAAATTTCTAAAAAACAGTTGACATCAAATAAAAATAATGTTAATATGCTTAAAACTGATAATACATATATAAATACTTAGAATACTTGCCAGGAAATTTTTTTACTATAAAGTTGACTAAATACATCAAAATAAGCGGAATATTCATTTGTACTATTTTCATATGAATAAATAACAAAAAGGAGATGGTATTGTGAGTAAAAGGAATTTTAAATTTGACACCTTACAGGTACATGCGGGACAGCAGGTTGACCCTGCGACAGGGGCAAGGGCAGTTCCCATTTACCAAACCACATCTTATGTATTCAGGGATACGGAACATGCAGCCAACCTGTTTGCACTTAAAGAAGCAGGAAATATTTATACAAGAATAATGAACCCCACAAACGATGTTTTTGAAAAGCGTATGGCCGCATTGGAAGGCGGTGTGGGGGCCCTGGCAGTAGCATCAGGCTCTGCAGCCATTACATATGCAGTATTGAATATTGCCCAATCTGGGGATGAAATTGTTGCAGCCAGTACTTTATATGGGGGTACCTATAATTTATTTTCCATCACTCTTCCCAAGCTTGGAATTAAAACAAATTTTGTTGACCCTGATGATGTGGAAAATTTCCGCCGTGCAATAAATGAAAAGACAAAAGCCATATTTATTGAATCCATCGGCAACCCGGGCATAAATATACCGGATATAGAAGCTATTGCCAAGATTGCCCATGAGAACGGCATTCCATTGATTGTTGATAACACCTTTTGCACACCCTATCTTCTAAGGCCAATTGAATTTGGAGCAGATATTGTAGTACATTCTGCAACAAAATTTATTGGAGGCCATGGCACAACCCTTGGTGGTGTTATTATAGATTCAGGCAATTTTGACTGGGCAGCAAGCGGCCGATTCCCTGGATTTACCGAACCGGACCCGAGTTATAACGGTATTCGTTATGCAGAAGCCCTGGGACCGCTGGCTTACATTACAAAGGTTAGGGTTCAGTTATTGAGGGATACCGGTGCTGCAATAAGCCCTTTTAACTCTTTCCTTCTTTTGCAAGGCCTTGAAACCTTGTCTTTACGTGTTGAAAGACATGTTTACAACACTAGAAAAATTGTTGCGTTTTTAAAGCAGCATCCTTTGGTATCCTGGGTGAACTATCCTGAGCTGGAAGATAATAAATACTATAATCTTGCTAAAAAATATCTACCAAAAGGTGCAGGTTCAATATTTACCTTTGGTATCAAAGGCGGAATAGAGGCAGCCAAAGAATTTATTAAAAATCTTGAATTATTCTCCCATCTTGCTAATGTAGCTGATGCTAAATCCCTGGCAATACACCCTGCAAGTACGACCCATGCCCAGTTAACGGAAGAACAGCAGAGATCCGCCGGTGTTACCCCGGATATGATAAGACTGTCCATTGGAATAGAAGATGTGGAAGATTTAATATATGACTTGGATAATGCATTGAAAAAATCACAAAACCATCTATAATATCTGGGTTAGTCAAACGGTAGAGTTTAGAATGGCCATTAAATCTTGTATGACGAGGCGAAAAAATGTTTTTCGCCTCGTTTATATTTACAAGGGTTATATTATTCGGACTCATGGCTTCCAAGAGGGTTTACATGCACCATGCAGTGTTTTACATTCTTTTGATTTGTTTCAATAATATTATGCACATGTTCTGCTATGGCGTGGGCATCGGTAAGGGACATATTACTGTCGACGGACAGTTCCACGTCCACATACATTTTATTGGCATGAACACGGGTTTTTAAGTTATCAATTTGTATTACTCCCTCGGTTTTTAATATATCCTGCCTGATGCTTTCAATCATTTCCGCATCTCCCGCATAATCAATCAGCTGCCTTATAGCCTGGCTGTAAATGTCAATGGAAACTTTTGCAATAAGGATGCTTATGATTAATGCCGCAAGGGGGTCAAGAATGGGGTAGCCCATAATTGCTCCTGTAATACCAAGCAAGGCTCCTATAGAAGAAAAGGCATCGGAACGATGATGCCATGCGTCAGCTAAAAGTGCGGTGCTTTCTATTGCTTTGGCACCCTTTACAGTATACCTGTACATCCATTCCTTTACTGCTATGGAAAGTATGGCCCCATATATTGCCAAAGGTTCAGGTGTTGAAATTTGCTTTGACAAAATAGCTTTTATACCGGCATAGCCAATAGCCAGTGCCGTAATAAAGAGGATGCTGGCAAGTATGCTTGATACAATAGGCTCAATTTTTTCATGACCGTAGGGATGATCAGCATCTTCATCCTTTTTGGACATCCTTAAGCCTATCATTACTGCTATAGTGGTAGCCACATCGGACAATGTGTGTATGGAGTCAGCAATCATAGCACTGCTATGGGCAATTATTCCTATTACAGCCTTGATGAGGGTCAGAAATACATTTGCTAAAATTGTTATCTTGGAAATCCTGTTACCAATTTGAAATCTTTTTTCCTTATCCATTTCAACACCCACCTTTTGTCAATTGAAAAAAATGTATGATAATCATTATATGATAAAAACATGATTATTGCAATAATTTCAACAAAAATGATAGTGTCAATTTGTTGTAGGATAATTAAACTTAAAGGTATCCCCATCTTTTTGATACAACGGGCTATATCACATACCCGCTGCGTTGTATGCCCTTTAAAATTGTTGATATTGGAGTTT
>JAAYHJ010000041.1 GCA_012735465.1 Clostridiaceae bacterium | reverse complement strand
TGACAACCATTTGAGAACCTCCTGTATGTCTTTTGGGTTTTGTCACCTTAATCATACATGATTTCTCACTATGGTTGTCAATTTTTTTTATCGTAATTTACTGTTGCATTTAATTTTACAACGAACCATTATAAAAAAAGGTAACTTCTTATCAATTTTGTAATGGACATCTCTTTATTTTTTTGTTATATTGATTTTATGAAAACAAAAATTTACTATTTACGTATATAAACGAAATAGAAAGGCTTCAGGCGGGGGATTTGTCCTGAACAAATCAGCAGAGTAATACATATAATCATGCCGGTTGTTGCTGAGATTATTAAGGATAAAGAATAAGCAATACCTGAGTACACAAGCATGAGGAAAAGAAAGCGGACTGCTGATGCAGTTACCAGACATATAAGACCAGGTTTGATAAACCATCTGATAAAGTCGGGTTTTAGTCCGGTGGTACGAATCAAGGCGATAAAATGAAGGATGGAAACAACTATGCTGTTTAGTATAAATCCAATGACAAATCCGTAAATACCAAAGTAAGAGTTACCAACTAAAAAATAGGTAAGAAAAAGCTGAAGTATGTCACCCAGGGTGGAATGGATTGCTGAACGGGTTTCCATGCCTAAACCGTTCAAAATACTGCCCAGGTTATAATCTAAACAGGTAAATATCATAAACAGGGCTATTGGGGTGAGTAAATCCCCTGCTAAGGATTGTTTGTATAGCACAACACCTAAAGGTTGCCCTAATGGAATAAGTAATGCCATGGTTGAAAAAGCAGTTGTGGAAGTAAGCAGGATACTTTTAGATATCTTGTCTCTTATACTTGCCCAATTTTTTAATGCATAATTTTCCGATAGGTTTGGTATTATTACCACTGACAAAGCTGTTATGATAGAAAAAGGAATAAATACCAATGGCATGACCATTCCGGATAAAATGCCATAAATTGCAATGGCTTTATTTCTTGATATTCCAGAGGAAACAAGCCTTCCGGGAATTAGAACTGCATTGGCGGATCCCAGTATTGTAGTGATAAGGCGTGTTAGTGTAATTGGAATGGCAATCTTTAGTATTTTCTTTAATATGCTTACTTGCGGGAAGGATTTATATTTTCTAATCCCGTTATTATTATTGTGGTAGCAGTAGTGGAGAAACAGCAGGCCTCCCAGCTCCCCAATTACCATGCCGAATGCAGCAATTGCAGCAGACGTTTGTTCGTTTAGTGAAGGGATGCATGTCAGTAAGAAGGTGACCAATATCATTCGAATCATCTGTTCGACAATTTCAGCTATGGCAGGGGGATGTATATCTTTTATACCGTAAAAATAGCCTTTAAGAACAGAGGCAATTCCGGTAATACAAATACATGGCAAGATGATAAACAGTGCTAAGCGGATTCTAATATCGTGTAATAGATTTGATGAAATAAAGTCAATATTAAAAAGTATTATGGCAAACAGACATGCGGATAGGGAAGCGACGAGAAAAACCCCCACTAACACAACTTGGTGTGCACCTTTGTTGTTTCCTAAAGCTTTTTGTTGTGCAACCAGGCGGGAAACAGCTACGGGTATACCTGATGCAGCCACTGTGATACTTAATGTGTAAACAGGAAAAACAAGCTGAAATAGTCCCATGCCTTCTGGACCAATTTTTCTGCTTAAAAAAATCCGGTATATAAATCCCAATAAGCGAACAAATAGATTTGCTGCTGTTAATACAAGAGTGCCATAAAGAATGGATTGTGTATTTAGTTTCAATGCTTATTCCTCCAATAATAAAAGGATGCTATTTTATTGTATTCATGATACTTGCTTGATAGAAGTGGGAGAAAAAATAGATGATTTTATCCGTATGTATGTACGCAATATTAAGACTGTATATGAAATTAACCAGGGGGCTTATAGGGAACTTTAATTGCTTGTTTAATTATTGGCTGATGACAATGTGTTTTAAGTGTTGGATACGGATGCAGCAATTAGTATAACTGCATAGGGGGGATGCTGATGCGTCTGGTACCTATAAATTGTGTTAAACAGGACTGTTTCCTTGGAAAGACCATCTATGATGACGAAGGAAGAGTGCTCCTTTACAAAGGTACCCGGATTACAAATAATCTTATAAAAAGAATGAAAAGTATAGGTATACAATCAATATATGTTATTGATGAGTATAGCGAAAATGAAATTGAAGATATAATAAAGCCTGAAATTCGTGTGAAGGCAATTAAGGCTGTTAAGGATACATTCGAGCACCTACGACGCCGTGTTGATTGGAATTATTCGGAATTGGACAAAAGGAGATTTCTTAAGAGGCGGGATGAGCAAATTGATGTATTAATTGATGTTTCTAAGATGATCGTTGAAGAAGTGCTGTCAAATAAGGATGTTATGATAAATCTGGTTGATATTAAGAACATGGACAGTTATACATATGAGCATTCGGTAAATGTGGCTGTTCTGGCGCTGATTATTGGATTGGAACAGGGATTAAACGTTAAAGAATTAAATAATTTGTGTATTGGAGCGCTGTTACATGATATAGGCAAGGCTTTTATACCAAATGAAATTCTTAAAAAACCGGATGAATTAACGGAAGAAGAGTTTGCATTGATGAAAGAGCATCCTGTAAAGGGATATGAATACATAAGATCAAACGTTAGCCTGCCGGCAGTAGCAAAGGTAATGGTACTTGAACACCACGAAAGAATAGATGGAGGAGGATATCCTCGAAAACTTGATGGTTCTCGTATTCATCACTTTTCGAAAATTGTGACCGTTGCCGATGTTTATGATGCCCTTACATCCGACAGGCCTTATAGAAAAGCTGTTCTTCCCAGCGAGGCTATTGAACTGATAATGGGAAGCGCAGGAAGACATTTCGATTTTAAGATCGCGTACTCTTTTGTAAGGAAAGTTGTACCTTATCCGGTTGGAACAGTGGTAAAACTGAGTAATGGATATTGTGGAGTTGTAGAAGATATACCGGAAAATTTTCCATTAAGGCCAAAAGTGCGGATTATCCGAACAAACACAGGAAAAGAATTATCCGAGTCAATCGATTTATTGATAGAAAAAAGCATAGTGATTACGGGAGTCCAGTTTGAAGTGTCGTAATTTGTTGTGGATTAAAGTTCAAAAAGGCTGCTGTGGTTTTCACAGCAGCCTCTCATTATTATGAAAAATAGTCCTTTAGGGTTTTAATTGCGTTAGATTCAATAAGGACGGTTGCATGTTCATTAAGAAATCCTTCCTGAATTAAAGGGTTGAATACCTTGTGGCCGTATTCGCTTAACAATGCTTCAACAGCTTCCGGATTATAATAGCTTAGAGAGCAGTTCTTTGATATTGACAGGTAGTAGTAATTTTTGTATTTGAACAGGGTGCTTTCGCCGTCATATATATCCGCCAGTTGTGCACTTGCTGCACAAACATCTTCAAAACTGTCAAACATATAGAACAGCAACGCCGAGTTTATTTTCTTATTTTTTCTTCTTACCCTTAATTCTGATTTCCGGAATCTATTCTTAATATACTTATGGATGGATTCAAAATCTTCATCATCGTCCACACGTGTAATCACTATTACAAAGCCTTCAGACTGGATAGGCATAGCTTCAATAATCAATTGTGAGTCATCAACATAAAATCCTGTTTCAGTTTCCGCCCGTTTTATCATCGTCCAAAACATTTCCTGGGTTTCCGGAGAATTATAGGAGAGGTTGTCGATATCAATATTCCATTTTTCAAGATCGGCAACGGATAAAGTGACCTTGATTTTGTTGTGGCTTATTCTTTCTATTTTCATAATTATCACCACCATGTTAATATTGTCTTATTTATATTATACTGTTATGATTACCATTTGAGAAGTATTAATTTCTGTAAGATAGTGTCAATTTGTTGTAGGATAATTAAACTTAAAGGTATCCCCATCTTTTTGATACAACGGGCTATATCACATACCCGCTGCGTTGTATGCCCTTTAAAATTGTTGATATTGGAGTTTTTT
>JAAYHJ010000040.1 GCA_012735465.1 Clostridiaceae bacterium | reverse complement strand
AAAAAACTCCAATATCAACAATTTTAAAGGGCATACAACGCAGCGGGTATGTGATATAGCCCGTTGTATCAAAAAGATGGGGATACCTTTAAGTTTAATTATCCTACAACAAATTGACACTATCCAAATAAAATAGGTACTTGAAATACCCATGCATTTATGATATTATAAAAGCAACAAAAGAACCCTGCTGTGTGCGTGATAAAGGTGATGTTTTGAACCAACATCAACAATAAGGGAGTCTGGGCTCTGGCTGTGGCATATAGGCCCCCCATTATGGCCAGGGGAAATATAAAGCAGTCAGGAGGACACCCACCTGCGAGGGCAGGTTTAAAATACACCTGGAGCACGGCTCGGTGGGGTAAAATTTATCCTGTTTAGTAAAGCTGCCAGATGTATCTGGCAGCTTTTAATCATATTGGTTATTGTTGTACATTGTACATTCCATGGCTTTGCATGTAATTAAAAATGCCTTCCCCGTGCTGTTGTTCTTCCTTTTGTATGTGATTGAGCACCTGACGTATATTTTTGTCTCTGAACTCAAAAATAGCTGTGTTGTATGTGCCTGATACATATTTTTCTGTCATAAGCATGTCAGTGCAAAGTGTCGCATCATTCTGGTTGTTCATTATTGTATTACCGTCGGGCTGGGCGGTTTGAGTGTTTGCCTGTTGACTTTGCTGATTGTTCATATTTGGCATTTGACCGGATAAAATTTGGTTGATTGTGTTTAAGTGTTGTTGTTCTTGGCTTGCATATGTGCTGAATAATTGCTTAAGTTGTGGACACTGAGCTTGGTTTGCATAATTATTATATTTCTCAATACATACCTGTTCATGGTTCTTTTGATCCTCTAACAGCATTCTTTCCTTTTGGGTGAGATTGATAGCCATTTTAATACCTCCTTTAAAAGTATTTTTTCATACTGGCCGGGATATTATTCAAAACATCTATGGGGTATACGTTTTTGCTGATATGAGATACAATAATTATTAAGAAGGTTTTTACATATAAATAATATTAATTAAAAAGATTGGAGAATATTCAGATGATAAAGAAGATCGTAAGTTACACAATATTTATGATAATGCTGTTTTTTTTAACAGGGTGTTCAGGGGAATCAGAGATTAAAAACCCTGATTATGGCAAGGTTCCAAAACAGAATATAGATATAAAAGAAAATATATCTCCTCCCCAAAAAGATATACAAGAACCGGAAAAAGAAGAGGACCCTATAGAAAAGCAAATCAAAAACATGACATTGGAAGAAAAAATTGGACAGATGGTGGTAGTAGGGCTTGATGGTTATACAATAGATGAACATGCGCTGGCAATGATTGAAAACTATTATGTAGGAGGTTTTATTTTATTTGATAGAAACGTTGAAAATGCGTATCAACTTCTTACATTAATTAATTCACTAAAAACCATAAATTCAAGAAATAAGGTGCCAATATTTGTATCCGTTGATGAAGAAGGGGGAAGGGTTAGCCGGATGCCCGACGAGTTAATAAAAATTCCTGCAAATAAAGAGATAGGAGAAATAAACAATGGTGATTTTTCTTACCAAATTGGCAATATCATTGCTGAAACAATAAAGTCTTTTGGATTTAATATGAATTTTGCACCTGTGTTGGATATAAACAGTAATCCTCAAAATCCAGTCATTGGGGACAGGTCTTTTGGAGCGGATGCAGAAATTGTAACTGAGCTAGGCATCCAAACTATGAAAGGCCTACAAAAAGGCGGTGTAATTTCGGTAGTTAAACATTTTCCTGGTCATGGAGATACGTTGGTTGACTCCCACGTAGGTTTGCCGTCCGTTGATCATGATCTTGACAGGCTTAAAAGCTTTGAGCTTATTCCCTTTAAGGAAGCAATAGATAACCAGGCTGATGCGGTGATGATAGCTCATATTCTTATGAATAAAATTGATCCGCAATATCCGGCTTCTTTATCAAAAACCGTAATTACAGAACTTCTAAGAAAGGAGCTCGGTTTTAAAGGGGTGGTAATTACCGATGATATGACAATGGGAGCTATTGTTGAAAACTATAGCATTGGTGATGCAGCGGTCAGGGCTATAAATGCAGGCAGTGATATTGTCCTGGTAAGTCACGGCTACAACAATGCAGTAAGTGCTATATACTCTATAAAAAATGCCGTGGAAAATGGAGTTATTAAAAAAGAAAGAATAGATGAAAGCGTATACAGGATATTAAAATTAAAGCAAAAATACAATCTAACTGATAATATAACAGAATCAATAGATATAGAAAAGGTTAACAGTAAAAAAAAAGAAGTATTGGAAGCGCAGGGACAGATGAATTGATATATAAAACTGAAGACTGTATGAATTAAAGGGCAGACTGTTGCCTGCCCTTTTAATTATTTATACTAAGCGGTAACAATTTTGCTTTCTGCCTGCAAGCCTAATTTTTCAATGGCTTGTTCTCTCATTTTGTACTTCAAAACCTTCCCTGCGGCATTCATGGGAAATTCAGTTACAAACTCGATATAGCGAGGTGTTTTATGCTTTGCCAAATTTGAACGGATGTATTCTCTTAGTTCATCAGCCGTAAGAGTTTCACCGTCCTTAAGTATGACACATGCCATAATCTCTTCACCATATTGTTTATCCGGTACCCCTATAACTTGAACATCCTTTACCTTGGGATGGGTATAAATGAAATCTTCAATCTCCTTTGGGTAAATATTTTCACCGCCGCGGATGATCATATCCTTGATACGTCCTGTAATCTTATAGTTACCATTTTTATCGCGCCTTGCCATATCACCGGTATGCAACCAACCGTTTTCATCAATGACTGCCGCCGTTGCTTCCGGCATCTTGTAATAACCTTTCATTACATTATATCCCCGTACTACAAATTCGCCGTCAACGCCATCAGGTAAATCTTCTCCTGTTTTAGGGTCAACTATTTTGCATTCAACGCCGGGCAGTGGTCGGCCAACTGTATTCACGCGCACTTCAATGGGATCGTCTACGCGGCTCTGCGTACATCCGGGGGATGCTTCGGTCTGGCCATATACTATTGTGATTTCCTTCATGTTCATCTTGTCTACTACGTCCTGCATAACCTTAACTGGGCATGGGCTTCCTGCCATGATGCCTGTCCTCATATGAGAAAAATCTGTTTTTGAAAAATCTTCATGCTCCAGCATTGCAATAAACATGGTTGGAACACCGTGGCAAACCGTTATTTTTTCCTTATTGATGCAATCCAGGGACAGTTTTGGAGAAAAATAGGGTATCGGGCACATGGTAGTGCCATGGGTTACTGCAGCTGTCATAGCAAGCACCATTCCAAAGCAATGAAACATGGGAACGTGAATCAACATTCTATCGGCAGTTGAAAGGTCCATACAATCCCCAATGGTTTTTCCATTATTTACCACATTATAATGGGTAAGCATAACACCTTTTGGGAATCCGGTTGTTCCCGAGGTATACTGCATATTGCAAACATCGTGCCTGTTAATGGACATTGCGCGGCGATAAACTTCCTCAATAGGCACCTTATCAGCCAAGGCCATAGCTTCGTCCCATGTTAAGCATCCCTTTTGCTTAGAATCTATGGTAATAATATTGCGCAGGAAAGGCAGCCGCTTGGTATGCAGTGGTCTTCCCGGTTCAGCTGTTTCCAGCTCAGGACACAGTTCTTTCATTATGTTGACGTAGTTGGAATCTTTAAAGCCGTCTATCATGATAAGGGTATGGGTATCTGACTGACGCAACAGGTATTCTGCCTCATAAATCTTATAAGCAGTGTTCACGGTTACCAGTACAGCGCCAATCTTAGTGGTTGCCCAAAAGGTGATGAACCATTGTGGTACATTAGTTGCCCAAATAGCAACATGGTCCCCCGGCCGGACACCTAATGCAATTAAGGCGCGGGCAAAGGTATCCACCTCATCCTTAAATTCTGCATACGTTCTTGTATAATCCAATGTTGTATATTTGAATGCATATTGGTCGGGAAATTCTTCTACAACACGATCAAGGACCTGGGGGAATGTCAAATCAATGAGTGTATCCTTTTCCCATATATATTTTCCCGTCTTTGTTTTATTATAGAATAAACGGCCCTTTACGGTAGTTTTTTCAATATAGCGGCTCATGTAGTTGGCGAAATTAGGGAATACTACGCCCGCATCATCAAGATCGGCCGCCCACCTCTTGACCCATTCCAATGACACATAGCCTTCATAGTTGATGGAACGCAGTGCCATTATCATATCATTAATTGGCAAATCTCCCTCTCCGACCATTTTATATTTCACTTTGCCATTTTCCATTACCGAGTCCTTTATATGTACATATTTAATGTAGGCACCTAAGTTTTGTACCGTTTTTGCAGGAGTTTCACCGGCAAAGCGATAGGGATGATGCATATCCCACAAAGCAGCTACCGCATCACTTGCCACTTCATTAAGCAATTTGCACAACCGTGCCGTATCGGAATAAACGCCATTGGTTTCTACAAGCAGGGTTACCCCTTTTTCTTCTGCAATGGGAGCCAGGCGCTTTAATGCAGCAATAACAACTTCATCATCCACCTCGCCCGTCGGATGGGGTTCAAGGTCACCTAAAATTCTTACATAAGGAGTTCCAAGCTTGGTAGCCAGGGAAATATATTGTACAATCTCTTCATGATTTTTATCAGCATCTTCAGCAAACTTCAGGCAGCAACCTGATGAAAGACATGGTATTGCAAGTCTCAACTCAGAAAGTTTTTTTATGGTATTGGGAAGCTGGGACTCGGTAAAAGGCTGGGCCTTTACTGCAAATATTTCGTTACCAAGACCACGTATTTCAATACCATCAAAACCAAAATCCTTTGCCATCGAATAAATTTCGTCCCAACTGAAATTAGGACAACCGAGAGTTGAAAATGCAAGTTTCATTTAACGACCTCCTTTAAATATTTAGGTATGTTTATTACTCCAGCTTTTTTTTAAATAAAAAATGCTTTCGCCTCTAAAAAATATATAGAGACGAAAGCATTATGCTTCCGCGGTACCACTCTTGTTGGTATTATGCATACCCACTCTTAAGGCACGAGTCAAAAGACTGATGCCCTCTCGTTATAACGGCGAGAAACCCGTTCACACTTACTTGCCACAGCAACTCAGATGGTTCCCGAGGCTTTCGGCTGACAGCTCAAGGGTGAGTTCGCAAACTGCTCTGTGCACTGTCTCTCACCATAACGACAGCTCTCTGGAGCAACATACCGCAGTGCTTTTTCCCTGTCATTGCTTTTTAAGTATTTTTTAAAAAATGATATCAGAATTTATATCGTTTGTCAATCATAATTTTACCATGGGATAGTGTCAATTTGTTGTAGGATAATTAAACTTAAAGGTATCCCCATCTTTTTGATACAACGGGCTATATCACATACCCGCTGCGTTGTATGCCCTTTAAAATTGTTGATATTGGAGTTTTTTT
>JAAYHJ010000039.1 GCA_012735465.1 Clostridiaceae bacterium | reverse complement strand
GATTATAAGAAATAATTGAGTATTTTCCAAAAATTTTTCAATCATATCAGATAAAAAGCTAACTTCTTACCTTCTGGAATTAAGTCTTCCACTTTGCACCGTAGTATTTTTTTTACTACTGGTACGAACTGGTGTTTGGCATACAATAAATTTACAATACTTAGAAATTATGATAAAATAAAATTAATAAAACGGAGACGGTATAATGGAGATTAAAAATGATGAAATCACGAATGGCAGAGCCGAGCGGAAAAGTTGGGCATCAAATACAGGATAAAGGATATAAAAAATTGTTTCAGAACAAAGAAATGTTTTTGGAATTTTTGAAAACATTTGTCCAAGAGGATTGGGTAAAGGATACAAATGAAGATGATTTGGTCAGAGTGGATAAAGAATATGTTCTTCAGGATTATAGAAAAAAAGAAGCAGATATTGTATATAGAATGAAGCTTAGGAGTTCTGGGGAAGAGAAAGAAGTCATTTTTTACGTTCTTCTTGAATTACAATCTGGCATAGATCGCATGATGCCTTATCGGTTACTAATGTATATGGTGCAGATTTGGAAACAAGAGCTTACAAATGTAAAATATATAGATGCAAAAGACAAAGGTCACAAACTTCTTGCCATTATTCCCATTGTATTGTATAGTGGGTCAGAAGGATAGAATGCAGTAATACGTTTTAGGGTTTACAAAATGGATAAGAAAAGTTTAGAGGTTACTTAGCAGACGATAGTTTAGCAAGATAAAGATATTATGATACGGCGATTAAATGAGATTATGAAATTATTGGCGCCGGAGAAGATGCAACTCATAATAGAATGGCTGATAGAGAATGGCTGATAGAAGTATTTGGGTAAAATAAGAAGGTGAAGATCAGAGACTTGAATGGATAAAAAGGAAGTGAGAAAATGCAAATTGCACTGACAAAAAAATTAGCAGATGCCATTGATATAAATTGTGCATATACATTTGAGGACGAGAATCCACTATTCTGTTGGACGGCAAACTGGACAAGAGTATGGGATAATCGTAGAGCAGAGGATATGATAGTATTGGTGAATAATGCTACACGATTTACAGTTGCGATTTATCAAGTCAAGCGGAAAGACTTGAAAAATGTAGCGGAAATGATGATAAAGGCCATTGAAAACACACTGCTGTTTATGAATCTAAATCCTGCTCTTGTAAAGGAATACATGCGTCTGGCAGGCGAATTGAGGTTTGTTAAAAATCGAAGCCGAGAGGCAGCAGCGTGGGTAACAAGAGCTGGAGAGGAATGTGCATTTCATGTTGGAAATGAATACAACGGCATTGCAAAAATGTTCAGTGATACCGTTGGGGCTCCTGCAAATTACAGACATGTTAATTACTCAGGAAATAAAAAGGGGTATGTGCCTTACTATAAAATGGTTAGCGCATTATCTGAACTCACCGGAATGCAAGCCTATAAGTATCGTGCCTTTGAACTTCTGGTTACACTTGATTTGAAAGTTTACAAAGCAGCAAGAAGAATTATTGTTCCTGCAAATTTAGAATTTGCACGTTTACATAAAGTACTACAGTTGGTATTTGACTGGCAGAACTACCATCTTTATGACTTCACTGTCTTTGATGGCAATAAGCGCATTGCCAGAATAGTTCCATATGAAGATGACCTGGAGTATGATGAAGACGCAATTTTAATGAACGGGCATACTTTATCAGAATTTTTCCCCAAGTATAAGCATATGCGCTATACCTATGATATGGGTGATAACTGGGAACATCAAATTCAGCTTATACGTGTAATTGAGGACCATGATGAGGAGTCGCCTTATTTACTGGAAGCAATTGGTCAAGCACCACCTGAGGATGTGGGTGGGGTAGAAGGCTTTATTGAATTCCGTGAAATCATGTTGAATCCTAATCATCCGGAATTTGAGGAAATGAGGGAATGGGCAAAATATTGGACAATTGAGCTTAGCGATTGGGAAAGGCGGCCCAGAATCATACATGTTTAGATGTAGATAAGTGGGTATAGGCAAGATAAAAGAAAAAAACAATTTGATATACTATATATGGTTATTCAAAACAATTTAAAATGTTAGAGACAAATGCCGTGGTAACCGGGAAACTTGGAATAAATGATCCTTGTCCATGCGTCAGAGGAAAAAATTCAAGTATTGCTGTATTGACAAGGCCTAGAGAAATCAATTTTTGTAGAGAAGTTCAGGTAACCAAGCAAAGTGAATGAAAAGCTTTTATTAGGTTAAGGACCTTATGCAACAATTAAATATCTTAAATGTCCCAATCCTTACGACCCGGTTATTTTTATGGGAAATAGATGTCCCATATCGAAGTATTTGGAATAGAAAGGCGATAAGAAAGTAGGCCTATATGGCATTAAAATAAATATTGATTTTGCTAAGAGTCTTGATAATACAAAATTAATGAAAAATGCTTATCAAGATTTATTTTTTTGTTTTAATGATTTAGACGAATATGCAGAAGAAGTGCTAAAGGTTTATCGTCAGATAAAGATGAAATAGGCTACTCCTGCTGTAAGGTTCAGAGGGACAGTTCTTCTGAAATTACATATCCTTGAAATATTGGCATATACTTAAAAATTATGGTAAAATTAAATTAATAAAACGAGGGCGGTATACTATTATATCCAAGTATATCTCGTCAAATTACAATATTACACTAATATAATTGAATCATTATGAAAACCATGTTCCTATACTGTTCAAAGCTCATCCAAACAGCACATTGTCGAAAGAAACCAGATATAAATATATTAAAAATGGGTAAATAAACGTAAGAGAAACTTGTTAGATATACGATATAACGCTTGTGCAAACAGAAAAGAGGTACGGCTGATGATTTGGCACAATATTAAGAACAAACAGCATAGGGAACAACATTATACTAGCAGCGTATTTAAAAATAAGCATATTGCTGTAAGCTCAATTGTTCTTGTAATAGTCATATGTGCCACTATACAGGTATTCTGCATGGCAGCTGAAAACAGCATCCCTTGGACTAAAGATGAACTTGCCTTCATGGAAGAGCATCCGGTGATTCGTGTTGGAGTTGACCCTGGATTTGTGCCCTTTGAGTTTATCGACAAAGATGGCGAATACAAGGGAATTGCTGCAGATTATCTTGCTTTGATTAGTGAAAAGACCGGTTTACAGTTTGAAGTTGTAAAAGGATTGACCTGGCCCGAAGTATACGATATGGCGCTGGCAGGAGATATTGATGTTCTTACTGCCGTTGGAAAGACAAGTGAAAGGGAAAAGAGTTTTCTCTTATCCGAACCATACTACTACTTTAAAAGAGTTATTGTAACCCGAGACGTAGATGCTGGCATATCCGGAATAGATGATTTGTATGGATTTACCGTAGCTGTCCAGAGAAACAGTTCGCATCACAGCTACCTGTTATCGTACCCGAAAATAAACCTCAGCCTTTATGATTCAGTCGAAGTTGCGCTCACTGCTGTAGCAACAGGAACTGAAAAAGCTTTTATCGGTAACCTTGCCACAACAAATTACCTTATACGTTCAAATGGTCTGACAAATCTAAGACTCATATCTTTTGAAGCTGAAAAACAGCAAGCCCTGTGTTTTGCAGTTCGAAAAGACTGGCCTGAACTGGTTAGCATCTTTAATAAAACATTGGATACAATTACCGAAAGTGAAAAGCTTGACATCAACAATAAGTGGATCGAATTGGATACCCAAATGGATTACAGGCCTATTATTCGTATTTTGTCTGTCATTGGTGTTTTAATCGTCGTTGTTTTATCCGTATCTTTTTTCTGGATTGCTAAACTTCGAAAAGAGATTCGGCGAAGAAAACAGATTCAGTTTGATTTGGAAAAAGCAAAACATGAGGCCGAAGAAGCAAATAAGTTCAAATCAAGTTTCATGGCAAGGATATCCCACGAGATAAGAACTCCGCTGAATGCCATTATGGGTATGTCATACCTGTTGAAAAAAACCGAAATATCTTTAACGCAAAGCATGTATATTGACCGTATTACACAAGCAGCAAACAGTATGCTGAGTATCATAGACGATATCCTCGACTATACTAAAATTGAAGCGGGAAAAGTCGAGCTTGAAGTCACGTCTTTCAGCATGGATCAGGTGATACAGGACGTGGTCAATATTGTTTCATATAAAATAGAGGAGCAGGGAATTGGTTTTCGACTGTCAAAAGACCGCCATGTTCCTAATTGGTTTCTCGGTGATGCGAAGCGAATTCAACAAGTTTTACTTAATGTTCTAAATAACGCCGTCAAATTCACCCTGACCGGTGAAGTGTCATTGGATGTTCAATTAATGGCAAAGGAGAATGACAAATATCATATCTCGTTTATCATTAAGGATACCGGAATAGGAATGTCAGAAGAACAGGTGAATAAACTCTTTACACCTTTTGAGCAGGGCGACAGCAGCATCAGTCGTCGTTTCGGAGGTTCCGGCTTAGGATTATCCATTGTAAAGAACCTGGTAGATATGATGGGTGGCGAAATAAAGGTATTCAGTACACCAGGAGAAGGTTCAACCTTTATCATACATCTGGCGCTAAATGTTGATAAAGAGAAGGAATCCGTCTATGAAAAAGCTTTATCCGGCAATCACTTCAGAAATATCAGAACTCTCATTTTGGAAAAATCAGATGAAAATATTAATCTGATTGAAAGCTATTTGAGCAACCTGGGAATGCATTGTGAGATTACCAGTTCAGAGAACAGTGCCATTAGTATGCTCGAAGCCGCAAACGAAAGATTTGGCAAACCCTTCGACTTATTTATTATTGATTATGATACTCCGGCTGAAGGTGGATTTAAATTTATAGAGAAAATGCGAAATAATAAAAAAATCGTTAAAATTCCAAAGATTATGATGATTTTTCCAATGATGCGATATGATCTATTCGATAAACTTAATGACTATGGAATTGATATGGGTATTGGGAAGCCAATTATACCATCTGTATTGCTAAACGGCATATTGGATATTTTTAATTTAATGGCGGTTTCCGGTTCGCAACCTTCAGTAAAAAGAGAATCCATTCCGACAAAACCTGGAAGGTCATACAATATATTGCTGGCGGAGGATAATAAAACGAACCAGCTGATTGCAAAAGCGCTCTTAGAGCAAGTTGGGATAAACTCTATAATTGCCAATGATGGTAAGGAAGCTGTAGAGCTATACAAAGAATACCGGGACGAGATTGATTTGATATTAATGGATTTGCACATGCCGGTCATGGACGGTTATGAAGCGGCAGAAAAAATCCGGGAGTTTTCAACTAAAGTCCCTATCGTAGCAATGACAGCAGATGTCATATTCGGTGTTCGTGACAAATGCAGGCAAAGCGGTATATTTCATTACATTAGTAAGCCCTTTAATCCTGACCACTTTATTCAAACAGTTAAAGACATTATCCTGGAAAGAGTAGATGATATCGATACAGATACAGCTGTACTTGACCGACAACTGGGCTTAAGGAATGTGGGTGACAATGAAGAGCTATATAATAAGGTATTGAAAGAGTATTACAATGAAAATCAAGATACTCTGGACAAGCTTGGAGCAGCTGTCCGTGAGAAAAGATATGCTGATGCAGCACAAATTGTTCATAAGGTAAAAAGTAGTTCCGGAAGTATCGGTGCCAAATCATTGCAGTGCGCAGCTGTATTATTACAGAAGGCACTCAAAGAGGAGAAGGAAGACGAGATAGCGCCGTTGCATGACAGGTTTTCAAAACTATTAAGAAAACTGCTTGAGGAATTAAACTGATTTCAGGGTAAATCAGTGACGAATGTATCTTAAAGAAGGAGGATACACATGCTAATTAAGATTTTGGTTGTTGATGATTCAGCATCGGACAGACTGATCATCGAAAATATGCTGAGCGAATATTGTGTATTAACTGCTTGCGATGGTGTAGAAGCTGTTCGTATGCTTGAGGAGCATGACGGGATTAACTTGCTCATCCTCGATTTAAATATGCCAAATATGGATGGGTTTCAAGTTCTTGAGTTTATAAAAGAGAACGAGCGGTATAGAAAGTTGCGCACCATAATATTGACGGTTTACGATGAATTGGAAAATGAAATCAGGGGTTTAAACCTTGGTGCCGTAGACTATATCCGAAAGCCTATTCATATGGCTTCGCTGAGAGCCAGGATTGATGTCCATGTTGCACTGTTACGTGCAGAGGAAGCGCTTGAGCGGCAATTGGATGAACAAACCCTGACCTTTGACATGCTTTTCGAACAAGCTCCTATCGGTATAGCAATTTCGTATAGCTGTGATCCGAAGCATTCAGATGATTTTATTGTAAGAATTAACTCAATGTATGAACAAATCACAGGAAGAACAAAAGAAGAGCTCATAAATCTGGGATGGGCAAAGATTACACATCCTGATGATGTGCAGGAAGAATTAGATAATTTCAGAAAACTGCAATCCGGTGAAATCAAAAATTATTCAATGGAAAAAAGATATATTAAGCCTGACGGAACAATTGTGTGGGTATATATGACTGTTGCCGCCCTTGCTCCAATAGGAGAAAGCAAAATTAATCATATTTGTCTTATCCAAGATATTTCACGAAGAAAGCAATTGGAGACTGAATGCAGATACATAACTGAACATGACAGATGGATGGGGCTGTATAATCGTGAATACTTGGTGTCATTACTTGAAAAGCATGCCCGGTTAAAGAAAAATTCAAAAAAAGCACTTATAGGCATTAACTTAAGTATGGTTCAGTTGTTAATAGCCAATTATGGATACCAATATTCTAAGAATCTGATAAAAAAAGCAGCGGAGGCTCTAAGTCGGTATTGCACCGATAATTGTATTTTGTTCTACATGGGTGATAATTATTTTATTTACTACCTGTTTGATTACAAAGATAAAAAGGAGCTTGTTGACTTAGGCGGTGTTATTGCAGAAACTCTGGAATCCTTATTTGTAACAGACAGAATAGGGGGCGGGATTGGGATTCTTGAAATTGAGCAGGACCAGGATGAAGTCGATATTGATTTGCTTATGAGCAAAATCATGATTGCGTCCGAAAGATCCATCAGTTTATTTGGAAATAACTTTCAAACATGTTTTTACAATGAAGATTTAGAAGCTTTGGTTAAGCGTGAGAGAGATATTTTGGAAGCTCTCAATATTATAGCATCGGATGATTATACCCCTAATACCGGTTATTATTTTTTCTTGCAGTATCAGCCGATTTTGAATATAAGGACAGGTTCAATCTGTGGCTTTGAGGCACTGGCCCGATTAAGGACAAAATAACTTGGATTGGTTTCACCCTTAGAATTCATTCCGGTTGCTGAGAAAACAAAGCTTATTATTCCTATTGGCGAAAAAGTGTTTGTCAATGCGTTTCGCTTTTTAAATAAGCTAAAAGAGCGTGGATATGATAAGATTAGCGTTTCTGTTAATGTGTCCGTTATCCAGATTTTAAGTCCGGATTTCACAGACAGGATATTCAGGTTAATAAACGATATGCAGGTTGAACCGAGCAATATATGTATCGAGATTACGGAATCGGTCTTTGCCTCTGATTATGATAACATCAATAATATTATTAATAAACTGCGGGATGCAGGACTTAACGTAGCCATAGATGACTTTGGTACCGGCTATTCCTCTCTTGCCAGGGAAAGAGAATTAAAAGTTGATTTTATGAAAATTGACAAATATTTTATTGATAAACTATTGTATGCCGACCCGAACAAAGCAATAACCGGCGATATCATTTCCATTGCCCACAGGCTGGGACACTGCACAGTTGCCGAAGGAGTCGAGTACGATATCCAGTTGCAATATTTAAAGGAACACAAATGCGACAGGATACAGGGGTATCTGATCAGCAAACCGCTTGACGAAGAAATGGCCCTTGAGTTTTTAAAGAGACATAGTATAAATGTAATATAAATATTAAAACCCAAGTTGCCAGGGTGTATAATGGTTGTGTAAGGATAATAGTATAACATGCTTTTTTTATAAACAGGAATATTGTAAGCAGGAATAGGAGGACTAATAAATGTCTATTGAAAGGGTTAAAGATTTTTTTGCTCAGTACGGGATGGAAACCCGAATAAAAGAATTTAATGTTTCAAGTGCTACTGTTGAGCTTGCAGCAGATGCGTTAAAGTGCGAACCTTGCCGTATTGCAAAGACGCTTTCTTTCATGGTCGGGAGTAAACCTATATTAATTGTTACAGCCGGTGATGCGAAGATTGATAACAAGAAATATAGAAAGCAATTTGGTACAAAGGCAAAAATGCTTAAGCCGGAAGAGACTGTTTTACTGGTAGGACACCCAGTCGGCGGCGTCTGTCCCTTTGCTGTGAACGAAGGTGTTTCAGTTTACCTGGATATTTCCCTAAAAAGGTTTGATGCTGTTTTCCCTGCCTGCGGTAGCAGTAACAGCGCTATAGAACTGACAATAGCGGAACTTGAAAAGTATTCGTCATACCTTTCATGGGTTGATGTATGTAAAGGATGGAATGAAAAATAAACTTCGCATACAATATATTTTTATTTGCATATACGCTTAATAACTGTTAATATATAGGCCTTTTTTACCGATATAATTAGTAAGACATTGCTGTTAATATATAGGACTTTTGTACCGATATAGTTAGCAAGACATTATGGATGGAGGGAAAAACCATGGAAGTAAGCAGCATCCCCCGTATAAATTATTATAAGGCAGATTTTAAAACCAGTCCTAAAGCGAAGGAAAATATAGAAGAGGTAAAGGATGAGTACATACCCGGTCAAAGGCAGACTAAGGCTGTAACCTATGAGAGACCCTCTGCAAAAGTTGATTGGGAAACCATTAAAAGGTTGAAGGAAGAAAGCGACAGGATTTACAGCCACTTAAAACAAATGGTTGCGCAACTGCTGGAAAAGCAGGGAATGACCTTTCAGGAAGCAATAACAATCGAAGTTGATGAAGAAACCCGTTTGGAAGCGGCATCGCTTATTGGAGAAGGCGGGCCTCTGAGTCCTGAGAAGGTTAGTGACAGGATCGTGGAGTTTGCCAAAGCAATATCGGGAGGAGATAAAGAAAAGCTGGGTATTTTGAGGTCGGCCATTGAAGAAGGGTTCAGGGAGGCAGCAAAAGTTCTTGGTGGAAAGTTGCCGGAAATATCAATAAGGACATATGAGTTGGTAATGGAAAAGCTGGATAAATGGGAGCAGGAAGATCAGGAATAAATTAGCGACGGGTTTAAATTTTGCCTACTGATTATCAGCACCCTTTTGTATAAATTATTTTGTGAACATTACAAAAGGGTGCTTTTATATTTGAAATCCTTATCCAATGAAAATGTTGTAAAAAATTTATAAATATGAGCATCTCGTACTGATAATGATAAGTAAATAAAGGTTAACAAAGCAAGTAAAAATATGATAATGGAAGTAGTACTATATTTACTTTATAATATAACTTAAGATGAGATTCTATATTTTCGGTATCATTATAAAAAGGATACAGAAATATACAAACATAGCCGATTATCTAATTGGCTTGTTATGGTAGTTTCATGTAAAGGGGGGGATAATAAAAGGATATTTTTTTTTATTTTTTTTAATTAAATTATTAAACAAAAAATAGGAGGCAAGATAATGAAAAAAGGGTTTAGAAAAAGGGCAATTAGTTTGATGTTGACATTAATAATGTTGTTTTCGACGAGTATATTTACAGCCTTTGCTTATGAAGATATACCCACGGTGATGGAAAAGACAGACGTACAAACGGCAAGTGTGCCAATGTTTGTCGGTGCTCCTAACCCATACCTTCCTTTATGGGAACATATCCCGGATGGAGAGCCGCGCTTGTTCCAGGACCCGGATGATCCGACCGGAACTAAAAAACGCGTATATATCTTTGGATCCCATGACGTAAAAAGGGACAACTATTGTTCAGCTGACATCGTTTCTTGGTCGGCACCTATAAACGATTTGAGCAATTGGCGCTATGAAGGAGCTATTTTTACATCCTATAATGAAAGCACAAACACATGGGACCGCATGTTCGCACCGGACATAGTTGAAAAAAGGGTTTATGACCCAACCAACCCCAAGGCAAAAGGTGACGGATTTGTTTATACATACTATCTGTACCCGCACAATATCTCTGATGACGTTTTGAGTTTTAACGGCTTCAGGATGAACATGGTTGCCGTGGCAGACAGACCGGACGGTCCGTTCAAAGTTATCAACTGGGTTGACGAGAACGATAGGACATTGGATACCCTCGGACCAATAGGTTTTGACCCTGGTGTGTTTATCGATTACTCCGAAGACGGTAAGGAAATCCTTGGTGCTTATGTGTTCTGGGGATTCCAGCAATCCATTGCCGGTGAATTGGATCTGAACACCATGTATACTCTCAAGCCCCATGAGGAATCAGCTCATAACAAGCAGATGTATACTACAGAGTCATTTGCCGCATTGACTGCCGCTATTGCCAATGCACAGGCAGTATATGATGACGAGAATGCAACCCAGGCAGACGTGGATAACGCTATAAAGGGCGTTCTTGAAAAATTACCTGCGCTTGAAAAACTCTATGATCCTGCGCAAGACGTTGCCCCATTGAAAGCAGTTATTGCAATCGGCAAGGCGCTTATTTCCAAATATCCTGGTAGATATACGGCAGAAACAGTGGAAAGTCTAAGGGCTGCGATCACCGCAGGTGAAACCCGGATCAATTACGCCAACAGAAACAGTACACAGGCGCAAATTAACACTGCACGGGATAATCTCTTGAATGCGATTTATAGTCTTGAGCAAGTTCCCGATTACAATGAGCCCGTGAAAAAAGATGCTTTATACGTTGTAATCAAGAGAGCCCAGTCTATTTACAACGACAGACCCGTTTATTATATGATTCCCTCCAGTGCAAGCAATGACAATGACCAAACCTACCCTTATGTGCATCCAAGGGCATGGGAAGGCAGAACTTTGCAACAGATGAGAAGCGCATTTGGATTCTTTGAAGCTTCTTCCATCCGCAAAGTGGGCAACAAGTATGTTATGATATACAGCGGTAGCTCCGGTCCGGAATATGGTATGGGTAGTTCAAGTTCCACGCTGCGTTATGCTTTTGCAGATACGCCAATGGGTCCTTGGGTCGACGGTGGTGTACTGGTCGATTCCCGTGGTCCGGAACTGAACAAGGCAGGAACTGCTATTGCTGCTACTAACTATGCATCTAATACCCATGGAAGCATCCTGGAAATCCCGGCTGCTAACCCGGACGGATCCATCAATCCGGAAGGTGAAAGTCAGTGGTATGTATTTTATCACAGACCGCCCAGAGGAAATGGTAATGCTCGCCAGGCTGCTGTGGCTCCAATCAAGGTTGAATGGGACGAGGAATCAGTGGATGAAGGCGGCTCCGTAAGGATTACTGGTTTTGACCCGTATGCGGAGGATAAGAAATGGTCAATCAGGGACAGCAGTGGAAGAGTATATAGCGGTGCCGAAGTAACTTCGGAAGGCTTTAACCCCTATGGCTTACCTCCGTACAAGTATTATTCCGCCGGTATTGCATGCTACTTTGTCAACGACAATCCGGGAAGCGTTATCAATGTCTTGCAAGACGTGTACGATATATGGGATAATAATCAACCGGTTACCGGTATGCAAAACAATTATGTAATCGGGTTCAAATATTTTGACTTTGAGCATTATACGGCGCCGGGCAATAATACGACTTTTGATGTCTATCTCGTACCAAGAACCAACCAGGCCTTTAAAGTTGAGATAATGCTTGACTCACCGTGGGAAGGCGTGCGCGGTGGGGAAAAGATAGGCGAAATCAACGTGCCTGAAAATTCTCCGCAGGTTAAGACAAGATTTTCAGTACCCGTTCCCAAGGTTGACACACTAGGTAAAAAGCATGCTATCTATTTGAGGGTTGTAGGAGGAAGCGGAAATCTCTGTGATATTTGGGGAATCTCCTTCAGCAAGGAGGGCAAGCCCACTGAAGCTCCGCCTGAACCGCCTACCATTAGCGTTCAAGTAGACGGCAATGAGGTTAAATTCCCCGATTGGCCAACCAATTATACAGTTTACAATGGAATTTATGATTACGAAATTTATGAAGCCTATTATCCTGTACCGTTCACTCAAGAAAGAGTGCCTGTGGTTACAGCCTCTTGCAGCGATAAGAACGTCAAGATAAGTATAACGCAAGCCGAATCAGTTCCCGGTGTTGCCATGGTACGCTTTAACAAGGACGGTAGATTTAAAACCTATATGATTACTTTCAGCCCGGGTGCTGTCATTACACCGCAAAAACAAGGTAAGGCTTATGGTGAATCCGATAAGGCTGCAAGTGACGTAATGGAGCTGGGCAAACTGAAGGATTTGGTTGCTGCCGATAAATGGAATGGTGACTGGGAGATGTGGATTAACGTTGCCACCAATCCAAATCTCAACGCAGCGGACTTTGGTACCAATACTCAAGCTGGACTCGTGATTACTGACGGAACGGACTATATTCGTCTGAACACACGCCGTCAGTCCGCAACACAAGTAGGTGCAGGTGCAGGTTGGAGAGTAGGCGGCAACACGGCTAACGGTACGAACCGAAACTTCCCTGTTTCTCACAGTCAGTATTACCTGAAAATCGTAAAGAAAGGCAATACATTGCAGGCGTTCAGCTTTACCAACACCAGTACTGCCACAAATTGGGACAGCCTTGGCAATGCGCAAACATTCACACCTGAATTTTTTGAGAATGCCAAAGTAGAAGCCTTTGCTACCAATGCCTCGACTACTGATTTTACCGCAACAATTGCAATAGTACCCGATATTATGGGAGTCAGGTCTACGGTTTATAGTACCTATGAACTGTATACAGCAGATCAGATTGCAGTGGATGCCGCAGGAATCGTGGTTGGAGACGGTATTGCTATCACAGACAGTACTCCTGGTGCAACTGTAGCAGAAAAGGCACAAAATGCAGTACTTGCAAAACTTGCTGCAGCAGGAACGGTAACGGTTAAAAAAGCAACAGATTCACAAGTAAAAGAAATGAGATACGATGCAGACCTGAGTTCAATTGTATTCGATACCTGTACAGTGACCACAGAACCAGGCCAGGAGAACATAGGACCGTATAAGCTTACCATTAAGAAAGGCAATACGTCCATGGAAATCTTCCCATATAATGTAGAGAAGTCGGAAGAAAAAGATTTTGAAATTGTTACGAACTTCAATATGCAAGCATTACAGGCAAATAAACTTTTGACGGCTGATGTTTCAGTTAAGAATAACAGTAGTTTAGCACAAAATGTGCTTGTAATTACAGCATTATATGATACAAACGAAAGAATGGTTAACGTATCCTATATATCAAAAAATATTGCAATAGAAGAAACAGAAAAACTTAGTTGCGGATTTAAGCTGCCTGAAAATGTTGAAGGTTATGAAGCAAGAGCATTTGTATGGGAAGGGACTAATCTAATAGATACAAGCATGGTACCTCTTTCAAAGGTGGTATCTTTGAAATAGCCTAGGATAAGTTCCCGTGGGGGCAACGGCACACACTGCCCCCACGGGATAATTTTTTAACCCTTCAATTATCCTAATGATTACCAACAAGATTAATACATAATCAGATTATTTTCCAATACTTTTTCCTTAGTCATACCGTCCTTAATTGCCCGACTGATTTTCGTAGCCTTGGACGTATCTCCGATTAGTATTGCTCCGGACAGCACATTATCTACAAAAAACAGGCGCTGATAAATATATCTTGATTTATCGGAAAATTCTATGGAGTCGTGGTTTGCGGACATATCTTTGATAATATAACCCAGGGACGATACTTTTGTATCCATCGTATTTAAAAAGTATGGGGCAATGTCCGGGACATATTCAATACCGGCTCCTGCTGCATTGGCTCCGGCAATTTTTCCCTGCTGCTGTGCAACAGACCATTGACCATACCAGCGGTCATTGAACACGGCTACATCACCGGCTGCGAAAATGTCTTCTATATTTGTGCGCATATATTTGTCCACTACAATTCTTCTGTTTATTGCAATGTCCAGCCCTTGCGTGACTTCAATATTAGGGATAACTCCGGCGGAAAACAGTACAAAATTAGTTGACAGGCTGTTGCCGTCGCTCAGCAGTACCTTTTCAACTCCCTTTTCTCCTTCAATAGCTTTTACGGAGACATTGGTAAGCACATTTATACCCAGGCTTTCCACTTTGCTCTGAAAGATATGGGAGCCCTGTATATCCAGTTGGTTGGGAAGCAGGCGTGGCATTAATTCTATGATGGTGACTTTTACTCCTTTTTTATTTATATGATAGGCTGCTTCCAGGCCCAGCAATCCGCCGCCAATAACCACGGCATGTTTGGTATTAGCCAATTCCTTATTGATATTAAATACATCTTTTATAGTCCACAATGTATGTACTCCGGGCAGGTCCGAACCAGGGACGGGAGGAATAAAACAGCGGCTGCCGCTGGATATGATTAGTTTTGAATAAGGGATTTTTTCCGAATCATTGACAACAACATATTTTTCTTTGCTGCAAATGGAAGTGACGGTTTTGTTCAATAAAACATCAATCTTCTTATCCTTGTACCAATCAACAGGATGGATGTATAAAGAATCGATGTCCGTATCCTCTTCCAATAAATTGCAAAGGCGAAGCCTGTAATAGGTGGGCTTTTCTTCGCTGGAGATAATTGTTACGGGTATCTCCGGGTTATGCTTTCGTGCGGCATCGGCTGCAGACAGCCCTGCAATACCATTTCCAATGATCACGATTCCCTTATCGGTATTGCCGAGTGTATCCTGACGGTTTTCATATAATGTCATAATAATATACCTCCAAAGCTATTATTAAAAATAAAATAATGTATTAGAAGGCATAAAAAAATAAATATACGGCTTTACTAAAATATGCCTTACTTATAAACAGTAAGAAGACCTGTTTTTCTTTATATTTAATGTACCCTTTATTGTTCAAATATAAACAAAGCAGATGGAGCATTTGCCACAAAATATTAAAAATAATTGATTATTGGGTATTGCTTATGGTAATTTATTAGTAAAGACGTTCTTCGTTTATAATTGCAGGCATTCTTAAGCTCATACCAGCTTCCACATTGTCTCTACTTAGTGTAGAACTCGATTGGGGAAATAAAAATAATGGTAATGGGAGGATGTTGAAAAGTGGACGATAAGAAACGTGATGCAATTTTATTAAGAGAACGGCAGTTAAAAGAAAGAGCGCAGGATTACCTTAAGGCCAAAAAAAGCATTCCGACCGGCATGAATAATATGAAAGTAATCCTTAAGAGGAAAGAAAAAATTAAGCGTATTTTTAATGCTACTGAAAAGCAGTGGAATGATTGGAAATGGCAGTTAAAACATACTATTAAGGATATAGACATATTAAGTAAAATAATACATATCAGTGAGCAGGAAAAAGAACAAATCAAAGAGGTAGGCAGTAAATATGCATGGGCTATTTCACCCTATTATGCTACTTTGATGCATGAGACCGATCCGTCATGCCCTATAAGTAGGATATGTATTCCGCGTATTGAGGAATTAAATGATAATACGGGTACACTGGACCCGATGAAAGAAGAGTTTACAAATCCGGCAGGTTTAATCACCAGGAGGTACCCGGACAGGGTTATCATAAATGTTACCAGCGAGTGTGCTGCCTATTGCAGATTTTGTCAGAGGAGAAGGAATATCGGCAAGAGTTATGGCATGGCTCCTCGGGAAAAGATAATTGAATCCATTGAGTACATAAAAAACAACATTGAAATCAGAGATGTTTTGATTACCGGCGGGGATGCGCTCATGCTCAGCATTAATGAGTTGGAATGGATATTGGAGAAAGTAAGAGCAATACCCCATGTTGAAATCATTCGTATAGGAACGAGAGTACCTGTTGTCCTTCCCATGAGAATCACTAAAAGTCTTTGTGCCATGTTGAAAAAATACCATCCTTTATATATAAACACTCATTTTAATCATCCCATGGAAGTAAATGAATTTTCAAAAGCAGCCATTGAAAAGCTTGTAAATTCCGGCATACTTGTAGGAAATCAAATGGTATTATTAAAAGGTGTCAATAATGATAAGCATGTCGTAAGATGCTTAAACCATGAATTGTTAAAGATAAGGGTCAGGCCCTATTATATATTTCATCCTAAGTCTGTAAAAGGAACTGCTCATTTTAAATGTTCTATAGATGAAGGGATAGAAATAATGGAACATTTGAGGGGCTACACATCCGGTCTGGCAATACCTTATTACATAATTAATGCGCCGGGAGGTTTGGGGAAAATACCGATATTGCCCAAATACTTGGTGTCACAGGAAAATGACACCTATGTTTTCAGAACATGGGAAGGTGAGCTGATCAGTATTAATGATAGTTGATAGGACTTAAGATTACTTTATATGTTTTGTATTCTTTACTATAGGGGTTTTAACAGGGAAGTATAATTATGCTAAGAAGCTGCAGGACTCAATATTTTTCCTGCAGCTTCTTTAATAATACCTTAAACTGTACCGTTTAGGGGGATATACTGTCTTAGATGTATTTTAGAGTATCTGTCTGTTTCCGGGGATGAAACTATTATTTCAGTATTTGGCAACCGACGTCTCAACTGGTGGACTATATTGTTCTTATTTTGGATTGAAGGGGATTCACCTACGATTAAAACGGACATATTGTTTTCATTTGCAAACTTTACAAGTGTGTCGACAACATTATCGGAACGTAGGACGGTTAAATCTGCACCTGCATCTTTAGAAATCTGGAATAAGTACTCCAAAGCCTCCCCTTCACGAGGATTATCCAGGAAATTTGTCCCTATTTTTGCTACATGGACAACGGATAATTCCCCCTTTGAATGGTCGGCAATTTCCTTACCCATTCTTATTAAGCGCTCACATGTTTTCTGGCGTGTGATACATACCATAATTTTTCTTTTCATTCACTAGATGCCCCTTATCATTAATTATTTATTACATTTATATATATACCACAAAAGGATGAATAAATAATGAATAATTTATGAATAAAATAGGATAAGACCTGTTAAATTAGGTCAATATATATTACAATATTATGCTGAATATTATGCTAGGGCTTTTTTGTTTTTTACAAATATTATAGAATAATGTTGTAGTTTTACATGCGGTTTGTTTTTTAAAAAAATAATAAAGGTTCACGTTTGAAAGGAAGAATATATAATGAAGCAAAAGAGAAGAAAAATGGTCTATGGTCTATATATAATTATTGGCGTTCTTATATACATAATGTTTAGCAAAGGTACAGGGCAGATTATAAAATATATTGGTATAATGTTCAAGGCTATTGTCAGTTTGCTCATTCTTATCTGGATGCCCTTGTTAATTTTGATAGTGCTGGCAACGGTTTATAGGCTTTTTAAAAAACAGGTATGACGGAGAATTTAAGGTAGCATTATAAAAAATAAGAATTGCGGCGGTGATGGATATATGCAAAGGAAGAAAAGAGTTGTGGTAGTGGGAGGGGGAGCAGCCGGAATTATGGCTGCTATTTCTGCAAAAAGGCTTGGCGCTGAGGTTACCATACTGGAGAAAAACCCGAGAGTAGGGAAAAAACTGCTTGCTACTGGGAACGGACGGTGCAATTTTACCAATATAAATACGGATATTTCAAATTATTACGGTACCAATCCCAAGTTTGCATACAGCGCATTATCAAGTTTCGGTGTGGAGGATACGATCAGGTTTTTTGAAAAGTTAGGAATTGCTCATAAGGTGGAGGATTTGGGAAAGGTATTTCCCATGTCCGATCAGGCTTCAAGCATTCTCGATGTGCTTTTGTATGAGTTAAATGAATTGGGAGTAAATATTGTTTGCAATGCTAATGTGATAGATATAAGTCCCCAGGAGGATATATTTTTAATACATTTGGAGAGCGGAGAAGTATACCAGGCCGATAGGGTTATTATTGCTGCCGGGGGTAAGGCTATGCCTTCCAGCGGCTCTGACGGAAGCGGCTATGAGCTGGCAAGGAAACTGGGACATAATATAATAGATATTTTCCCTGCCTTGGTTCAATTGATGCTGGAAGGCAATTTTTTTAAACGCATTGATGGAGTAAAATTTGTAGGAACTGCAGAAGTATTACATAATAATAAATCCATTGCCAGGGACAGGGGGGATATACTGTTTACCAATTATGGTGTATCGGGCCCGCCCATATTGCAGGTAAGCAGGAAGGCAGGGGAATTATTGCATTTGGGTAAAGACCCCTGGTTAAAAATAAGCGTTATTGATACCATGTCTAAAGAGGAATTAGTGCAGGTTATCCGTAAACGGTGTCAAGTAGGTGCCAAGAAACCTGCTGATTTTAGTTTTGTGGGGCTAATTAATAAAAGACTGATTCCTGTAGTCCTGGCAGAAGCCGGTATTAGCGACTTAAAGAAGCCGGCTGCAAGCTTGTCTGCTAAAGAGCAGGAAAAGATAGCGGAAGTTTTAACCGACTGGCGATTTAAAATCCGGGGTACAAAGAGCTGGCCCAGTGCCCAGGTGACCGCAGGGGGCGTTGATACAAATGAAATAGACCAGCGCACCATGGAATCAAAATTGGTAAAAGGAGTATTTTTTGCCGGTGAAATAATAGATATAGACGGGCAGTGCGGAGGATTTAACCTTCAGTGGGCCTGGTCTTCCGGGTTTATTGCAGGACAAAGTGCCGCGCTGCAATAAACAAAAATAAATTTCATTGAACCAAAATTATGTAAACAACAGGAGAGGTTTATGGTTAGGATTTCAAATATTAAAATAGAAATAAGCAAAATTGTGGATTTGAATACGGAAAAGCAGGCTTTACAGCAGGCAATACTATCCAAGCTGAAAATAAGTAAGCATGAGCTTTTGGGTTTTGAAATATTTAAGAAGTCCGTTGACGCCAGAAAAAAAGATGCTATAGTTTATGTTTATACGGTGGATGTTAAGCTTAAAAATGAAAAAACGATACTGGAAAAGTATAGTAATAAAGGAATAACTGCGGCTCCGGAAGAGGTTTATGAAAAAGTACCGCTGGGAAGTGAAAAGCTGACCGAACGGCCGGTTATAATCGGCATGGGGCCAGCAGGCCTTTTTGCCGGGTTATTATTGGCCAGGAACGGTTATAAGCCAATCATCCTTGAAAGGGGAGAAGATGTGGATACCCGAACCCGTAAAATAAATAATTTCTGGACTAACGGAGTGCTTGATACCGAAAGCAATGTACAGTTTGGAGAAGGGGGAGCGGGTACCTTTTCTGACGGGAAGCTTACCACTTTGATCAATGACAAGCGCAGCCGAATGATATTAAAGGAATTTGTCAAAGCCGGTGCACCGCAGGAGATATTGTATATGAGTAAACCGCATATAGGGACGGATTTGCTAAAGACCGCAGTTAAAAATATAAGGCAGGAGATTATTGAGCATGGTGGGGAAGTAAGGTTTAAGGCCAAGGTAACCGATTTTGTAATTGATGATGGATGTATAAAGGGATTGGTGATCAATGGTGAACAAAGATTGAATTGCCATGTGGTCTTACTGGCAATAGGCCATAGTGCCCGGGATACTTTCGAGGTGTTGTATAACCGGGGTGTAAACATGATTAAAAAGCCCTTTTCCATAGGCGTAAGGATTGAGCATCCTCAGCATATCATTGATAAAGCCCAGTATGGGAAGGCAGCCGGACATCCGGGACTGGGGGCGGCAGACTACAAGCTGGTATATCATGCAAAAAGCGGAAGGTCGGCTTATACCTTTTGCATGTGCCCCGGTGGATATGTGGTAGCAGCGGCTTCTGAAGAAGGCTGTGTTGTTACAAATGGTATGAGTGAACATAAAAGGGATGGAGAAAATGCTAATTCGGCTTTGCTGGTTGGGGTTACACCGGACGATTTTCCCGGGGAACATCCCCTGGCAGGGGTTGAATTTCAAAGGAAGTGGGAAAGACTTGCCTATCAGCTGGGCGGCTCGTGTTATAAGGCACCGGTTCAGCTAACCGGGGACTTTTTAGCTGATAGAGTAAGCAGCAGCTGGGGCAGGGTGAAGCCTACCTATAAGCCCGGGGTTGTATTTGCAAACCTGAAGGATTGCCTGCCTGACTATGTTATAGAAACGTTGAGGGAAGCAATATTGTACTTTGATACAAAGATAAAGGGTTTTGCCATGCCGGACAGCATTTTAACCGGGGTTGAGACCAGGAGTTCTTCTCCGGTAAGGATTACAAGGGATGATGAGGGGCAGTCTAATATAAAGGGTTTATATCCTATGGGAGAAGGAGCGGGTTATGCGGGAGGTATCATGTCTTCAGCAGTGGATGGAATAAAAACGGCAGAACAAATTATGAGAAGATATGCACCGTTAATATAGAAAATATTTTTTTAAAGGATAAAAAAATATAATAAATATATTGTCGCATAATGTCGATGAATATCATGTACATCTATGGCAGCACAATTAAAAACAGCATAAGCAGAAAATGATAAAAAACTAAGGGGGACAAAATTACATGAAAAAAACAATTATTTCTCTGGTAATGGTAGCAGTTCTACTCGTCAGCATATTTCCCGCAGCACCTGTCTTTGCAGCAAGGTCGACGGAAGCAACTACGGCATATCTTAAACTTCTGCGCGATAAAGTAGATACCTATGGATATGCACCCACATCTTATAATTTCGATTACGAAGGAAAAGATGTTCTTTATGCAGATTTTGCAGATTTTACTGGCGACGGACAGGACGAATTGTTTATTGCATATTACATAAGTACCACCACGATACAAGTGGAAATTTGGACCTGGGATGGCTCCAATGTTAAAATGATATTTGATAAAGTGGGATACGGAACCAATAAGTGGAAAGAATATGCATACGTTTCCACCGGTATGTCATCCATGCAATACATTGCTCTGACAAAGGATTCTACAGGTAAAGCTTACATAGAATTGCATGATTATTATAACGGTACTTCTAAAACTTATTATTCCCATATAGCAAATGGCTGGTGGGTATGTACGGTTGGTGCTGTTGAAACAACTCCCTTATGGGTTTACTACGGTGATTACGACTTCAAAATAGACACTGCCGACAGTATCGAACAGGTTAAAAAACTGCTTAGCGGCAATGCCTCTGTGTTTTACAGTGACGTTGCTGAAAATGCCTGGTATAACCGCAGTGTAATGCTGGCAACCGAGAATGGGCTGATGAGCGGTGCAGGTAACGGCAGCTTCAATCCCAATGGAACGCTGACCATTGCAGAAGCAATAACGATGGCCTGCCGCCTCCACAATAAGTATAACGGGGACAATGCAAGTTTTGCCCGGACTGAACCGTGGTATAAGGAATACGTTGATTATGCGGTAGACAACGGAATCATAAAAAACGGCGATTTTTCGGATATGAACACTGCAGCTACCAGGGCACAAATGGCTTACATATTTGCCAATGCCGTATCGCAGGATAAATTACCGGTTATCAATGAAATAAGCACCGTGCCGGATGTTTCTGCAGGAGACAGGTATGCAAAAGAAATCCTGGCTCTTTACAAAGCCGGTATTCTGACAGGGGATTCCAATCATAACTTCCAGCCCAATAATAGCATTAGTCGTGCTGAAGCTGCAGCAATCATAGTGCGGATCGTGCTTCCTGAGGAACGACAAAAATTTCAAATAAACTAATAACTCAAAGACTGATAACAAAAAGCTACTCGTGGCCGGGTAGCTTTTTTGCTTGAAATAGTATTTTTTTCTAAATGTAGGAGGTATTTTTCAAAAGGTGTAGAATAATAATTATTGTTTTATGATATTAAAATGATTTATTAATTGAAATAGACGAGTCCAGCGGTCAGGTTGGATGTTTCAAATTAAGTTATAAATATTTTTTAAAGGAGATGTAGATAATGGATAATAATCTAGAGGAACTTAGGTCAGATGTAAGTATGAATAATAATCTAAAGGAACTTAGATCAAGGGAGAAATCATTATTTGTACAGCTCTTAATAGCAGTTTTGGGCGTTTTTGCCGCTGGATTTGGCGTGTTTTTGTTTAATCAACATTTACTAATGTCTTTTTCTCTTCCATCACGCATGATTCTTATGATAGTCACGCAATGGTTACTTTTCCTTGTTCCAGGGATATTGATGATCGTGAACAAGGAAAAGTTCAGCGAAATCGGCTTTATAAAAGAAAAAATTGCATTGCAAATAGGTATAGGCGTATTAATTGCAGTTTCTATGTCATTAGTTTTCACAATCCTTCCTATTATTCTTGGATTTAAAGATATGGTTGGAAACATAGCTTATACGCAAACTTGGAAAATCGTTTATCATTTTTTTTACGCAATATTCGGAGTTGCTCTTGCAGAAGAATTGATTTTTCGGGGATACATATTTCACAAATTGCTGGAAATTAAGAACTCAAAGTGGTTTGCCATCATTATTTCATCGCTGTTGTTCGGACTATTTCATATATTCAATGGGAATATTATTCAGGTTTTTATGACGGCACTTGTTGGAATTCTCTTCTGTATATTTAGAGAAAAAATCAAAGGATGCACCCTGCTTTCGTTAATCATTGCCCACGGTGTGTATGACGCTATGATTGTGTTATGGGTTTCAATATTATAACGAATTCTTAACGGGAAGGAAAGGGATGCATGTATGATTGCAAAGGTGAAAAGCTGCGGCTTAATGGGAGTGGACGGATACATAGTGGACGTTGAAGTGGATATATCCAGTGGGCTGCCGTCCTTTGATATTGTGGGGCTTCCAGACGCGGCTGTCCGGGAGTCAAAAGAAAGAGTAAGAGCTGCCATTAAAAACTGCAACCTCCGCTTTCCTGTAAAAAGGGTTACCATCAATCTTGCACCGGCCCATATAAAAAAAGAAGGACCTTCCTTTGACCTGCCAATTACCATTGCCACATTGATTGCTTCGGAGCAGCTGAATATCAACCATGTGGAAACATACATGTTTTTAGGGGAATTATCCTTAAGCGGCGAGCTTAGGCCAATTAACGGTGTACTGCCCATGGCCATTGCAGCCCAGCGCTGTGGAATAAAAAACATTATCCTGCCTGTGCACAATGCCTATGAAGCGGCTGTTGTAAAGGGCATAAAGGTGTTTCCGGCAAACAATTTATATGAAATTGTAATGCATCTTACGGGTGAAAAACCCTTGGAGCCCTTTGAAATAGATATAGATAAATATTTTTCGTCAAATATTCGGTATGACGTCGATTTTAGTGATGTAAAGGGGCAGGAAAACGTAAAGCGGGCGCTGGAAATAGCTGCGGCAGGTGCCCATAATTGTCTAATGTTATAAACGGTTTTATGCTATTCGCTCAGTTCTGCATGGTTCTTTAGGTATAGCACCCGAAGGTCTTGGCTTCCCCGAAACTTAATTCG
>JAAYHJ010000038.1 GCA_012735465.1 Clostridiaceae bacterium | reverse complement strand
ACAATAGTATTCACAAGAGATCCTCCTTTTCAAAGGTTTTTGATGGTGATTCTATTGTATCAAAAAGTGAGGATCTCTTGTTTTTTTATCCTTAAAATGTCCTACAATTATTTTACACTATGATACTTGAATGATTATTCAAGTATAATTGGCTATAATATAAAAATAATAGAAATATTATCCTGTTATTAAAATTCATACTGCTTTCACCTGCTGGCTCTAATTCTATGAACCATATAATAATTTTCAATATTCCGATAATTATCCAGGATTTTTCGATATAAGCAAGAGCTTCCCAAAACGGGAAGCCCTTACTTCATTTGCTCTTAATTAAACTTAGGTAAATTTTTCAGAATCGGATAGCCGTCTTCGCCTTCAATCCACTCTTTTATAGGCGAACCTTCATTATCTCTTCTATATTCATCTACAAAATTAGCAAGAGCACTCATAAGATTTTCTCTTCCGTAACCGCAATTTCTACTTAAAGCAGAGCTTGCCGAGGTAAATGATGCAACCTGGTAGCCTTTATCACCATCGGTAAGAGAACCATTTTCTGTACCAAGACCGTTACGGTTTGCTCCGTCACAGGTTGCAGAACCTGCAAGGTAATAACATTGTAATACTTTACCGTCGTCGCTGTTATTTCTGCCTACCACTGCACCTACATACTTTCCTGAACCTTCGACGGTTCCTACAGTGTAGCAGTTATAAACATGAGCCCCTTTACCGTCATTTTCTCCGACTATGCCTCCTATATTTCTTGATATGCCTACAACTTTGCCAAAGTTAGCATTATTTATAACAGTACCGCAAATCTGGCGGCCGACTATACCACCAACAGATATTTCACCGGTCATCTTACCATAGTTTACGCAGTTAATAATGCTAATCACATTTTTATCCAGCCAAACCTGACCGGCAATACCGCCGACATAGCTATAGCCACTAACATCTCCATAGTTTATACAATTTTGAACGGTTGATGTACCATACATATCGCCGACTATGCCCCCGTTAAACCCATTCGTAGCATCGATAGTTGCATTGCTAATACAGTTATCAATTAAAGACTTGCCGGTCATATAGCCGGCTATACTACCGAAGCCTCCATTTCCTTTAAAATAGGATTCTTCGATCTTTAGATTTTTAACAGTTGCATTAAGTAGGAAACCAAATATTCCATAGTATTCATTATAATCTTCTCCATTTACATAAAGTCCCCTAATGGTATGACCTGCCCCTTCAAATATACCCTCGAAGGCAAGTATATTACCACTTAGATCTGAACGAATAAAACTTCCAATTGGCTCCCAGATGTAACCTGTTAAATCAATATCATTTGCTAATACGAACTTTAGACCCTTGCTGTCAAGCTTACCGTTATTAATCTCTTTTGCAAGCATCGCAAGCTGACCTGGGGTTGTGATGTATATCGTATCAGAATTCGTATCAAAGTATTCGGCTTTATCAAGCCATGATTCTGTAGGAGCATCTAACGTAGAAACAACATAACCTTTTTTAGATGCTGCATCCTCATAGTTGGGATCATCGGTTACTTTTATAGTAATATAGTAATCCGTATCCGGCTTAAGTCCGCCAATGTAGCTTGATCCGGGAGCGCTGCTGCCACTGTCCCCCGGGAATAGCAAGTTACCAACTGTCCTAATCGCATTATAGGTAAATTTAGCCTTAGGACTCAAATCGTCAATTGCACCATCTGCAGGTTTCAAATCCAAGAAAGTGTAACCTGCTCTATTTGCTACAAGTTCTACGGTATCAAGATCTCTCGTCGCCTTTTCAATTTTCACAACGCCTGAGTATCTATGTTCAAATTGAGCATAGTTGTTATCTGCCGCTCTTTTAACCAACATATCATAGGTACCTGCCTCAACAGGAACATCGATTACGGCATTTGGATCACTCTGTTTGCGATATTCAAAAGTAAAGCCGTCAAGTTCTGCATAAGCTTCGCTCTTTTCATATATTGCAGGTACTCTAGTACCCTTTTCATAGGTTGCTGTTACCGTTGTAAAGGTAAACACATCACTACTGATTGATTGTAAATCTCCCCAATGAGCATAAAGGGTATGATTACCTGCTGTTTTAACCAGGGTATCAGCCTTAACCTCCGTACCTCCCTGAGATTGGGTAAACCAGCCAAGAAAACTCTTACCGCTGCGTGCCGGTGTCGGGAGCTCACCATATGTGTTTCCGTAAGTAACGTTGATATCCTTAGTGCTTACATCTCCACCAAAGGATCCACCATTTGCATTTAGCGTTACAGTATAATTTACTGCCGTCCATTTTGCATAAAGGGTAATGCTCTCAGAAGGCATTTTGTTTGCAACAAAAGCTGTGGTGAGGTCCGCATCGGTATACCAACCGTCAAAGGTGTAACCTGTTCTGGTCGGTGTTGGAAGTGTACCGATTATACTGCCCACTACCTTTGTTATATCTTCAACTTCGCTGCCTCCGTTTTCCTCAAAGTATATTGTAGCTTGGGGACCTGTCAATTCTCCGCAAGTCACAGTATAGATTGTATTTGCAAATAACTTGCCAAGGGCAGGAGAAATTTCTTTAATTGCTAAACCTTGTTCAAATACGATTTCATCAATTTTAGCAATGTTAGGCTCTGTACCCTTTTTAATCTTCTGTACTACATCTGCATGTTTGGTTCCGTCAAACTGGAATGTTACCAATACAGAATCGTCCACATAGCTTGCCTTCGGCTTCACCTTGTTTGCAGCAATTGCAAGGGCAATTTTACCCTCCACAGGCGCTGTAAGGTCATAGGTTGGAAGTTCGCCGTTTCCTATATCTTCCGATAATTTTTCAGCAGTTAATGTAGCAAACCTGGTAAACACTGTGTTTTCAGGAGTTGTACCTTGTATGTTTGTACCTGTATTAGCAAGGTCCGAGAAGTCAAAGGTTTTACCATACTGGGCTGTATAGGTTTTGCTTGTCTTTGTGCCATCTGCCTGTTCTATACCGCTTACAGTAACGCTGTAATCCCTATAGGTTACTTCAATATCATACACCGTATCCGCGTATATTTTAATATTCTTTGTCTCCTGGCTGCCGTAATCAGAAATACTCGCATACTTCATATTTGTACCGTTGCTGTCGTTATATTTTTCATAATTGATAAGCTTCTTCACAGTATCCATTGTTGGCAAGTCAAATTCCTGATTTTTCTTAACGCGCTTGCTCCAAACGGTCTGATAGCCATCTTTATCATTACCAACTCTTACACTTGCGGTAAAATATTCGTTTAATTCGGCATCATTAAGGTTGGTCCATACCAGAGGAATTGTTACCGCCATATCATATTTACTAAAAGCAAGCTTTTTGTGGAGGTATGTTATTGTAGCGTCACATTCCATATACTGTACGCCTTCCGGTACGTTAACGGTTATTATTCCGTTTTTGTCCATAGAGAAATTAGGGTTAGAGAAGGTTAAACTGTATTTATCATAATCATAAGCCTCGCTGCCTAAAATTCCTGTACTTAAATCTACATAAGAAAGTGCAAGAAGGCTGTCAGGTATCTTCATAGCGATACCGTTGGTGCTGTCTCCGTCTTCATCTACAATGCGAACCTGCTCTCCCTCCTGTGGCTCGTAGGCAAAGGCATATTGATACCTGTTTTCACCGGCGGTAAGCAGCGGTATTTCTTCGTCTATGAAATCGTAGCTGTATTCAAACAGACCCAATGCTTCTGCTTCAAAGGACAGGATAAAGTAAATACCAAATTCCAGGTAAAGTGCACCCGCCATACGCTCATCGTAAGTCCAGTTGTTGGTATTTGCAGGTCTCATTTTTTCATATTCATAGATAAAGAAACCGTATAGCTTTAAGTAAGGTCCGAGTTCAGCAGTAATACCTACTGATGCAAGCTCTGATGAGCCAATGCCTGCTTCTATGGATACGGCAACACCCATTTTTACACCTAATTTACCCATTACGTAGAACTGGAAAGCAAAGCGTTCATCAATCAAATCCATGGTTTCGCTGCCGGCTTTAGGCTTAAATAATCCAATCTTAAACCAGAAGCTATAGCGTTTGCCCACTTCATATTCAAGGCTTGAGCCCATAGCAATGTTAATATCGGTACGCACTACAAAGTTAACACTGGTTTTAACAGCAATCCCGAAATAGCACATTTCGCTTTTAAACATTTCATGATCCACGATTTTAACCCAATCGGTTTCTGCTTGGAGCATCTCGCTGTACTTCTGCATTAAGTCTTCTATTTCCTGTCTATAGACTCCTGCATCCAGGCTTGTATCCGTTGAAAGATCCATCATATCCATGAGGTCTTTGGTTATGTTGGTTTTTCCTAAGGCTTTCCCAAACTGTGCCCATTCTTCTTTGTTGGTCTTATCTTCAGGCACCAGTTTCCAAAGCTCATCTATTTCCAGGGCATATTCTGCGATTTGTTCAGCCGAGTCCTTTGCCTGGTCTATTTTATTCTGTATTTCTTCAATTTTGTCCAGTATCTCGCCAACTTTCTTATCTTTAAGTAATTCCTTTACCTTTTCCCAAGTGGATTTCTCTTCTGCTGCTACGGTATAGATGTTTACATTGAAAGATACCGCTGTAAAGTTTTTAACGTCAATAGAAGCATTTACGGAAACACCGATAGGTATAGGAATACACCCCAAAACCTTTTTATACACAAGGTCACCCTTGATATTTGTGCCCAGAGCAACTTCTTCTACAAAAGTAGCTGAAAGGTCAATAACGATTTTCCCTTCGTCTTCCTTATCCACCTCAAAGGTAGCGTTAATACCTATAGCAAGCTGCACACCGTTTTTATAGCGGAGTTGGTCACCGCGAGTTATAAGCTCAACGGTTAACTCGACGTCGTCAGTAAGCTCAAAGGAACCACCTATATTAAGCTGTTTAATTTGTTCTGCAGAGAGCGGATTTCCGTTTTCATCTTTAAAAAGTACATTCTGCACTCTGTCTATATTTTGGAAGCCATCAGTCCTGGTTGCCAAATCTGCCAGCATAATTGCCGCATCATTAGCAAAATTGCTTGCTTCAACCTGTTCAAGAAGTTGTGCTTCTATAACCTCTTTTTCTTCAGGAGTGATTAAATCATCACCATCTATTTCCGGTGTGATATAGAGGTCCATAGAATCTTCAATTGCCTGGGCTGTGGTTTTCTTATAGGTGATTGTACCAGTTGTTTTGTCGTAGGCAGTAACTTCACCAAAATAAACCGCATCTTCACTTGTTACGCTTTCTGCAGAGACATACAGGGAAATAAAGTCCCCAACATTAATTCTTTGTTTTGCATTATCCAGAGTTCCTTCTTCACCCATAATAAGTTCATAGGTTGTAATGTCTAAATCACTGATGTTTACGGTACCTTCAGTACCTGTCGGAAGAGCAGAAACGATAATGGGGAAGTTGTCCGGTATCTTGTAAAGGGTATTCATATCCTTTTCGCCAAGGGCACCAAAGGTTACAGTTGTGCCGGAAATACTCTCGACCTTGGCATATACTTCCGGATCATCGTTGTAACTGTTGTTTATGTAATCTCTGTCTACAGGGCTTGTCGTTATGTAGAAGCAGATAATATCGTTTACCTTCAATGTACTTGCATCGGCATAGTCAAATTTACCGCCGCTTTCCGGTACAAGGCTTGGGGTAAGCACCTCGTAGGTTTTACCGTCAATTATGTAATCCATATCTTCAGTATCTTTGATATAGACAATTTCATCATTCATTTGGAGATTATCAACTTCCTCCATTTTAATGGTAAAGGAAGCGGTACGGATAGTGTCCGGCTTGCCCTTAAAGTTGTAGCCGTCAGCAAGATTAAGTTCATAAGAAGAACCCTTGTTAAACCCTCCCTCAGCTGTAACAGTATAAACATCTCCATTAACAGTCCATTTAAGAGGAATGAGGTCCGAGCCGTCTTTGGGAATAAGAGTAAAAGCCTTATCCGGTGAAACGGTAACATCAGCCGTTCTGACTACCTCGAAGCTTAGATCAGGGCTTTGGTCCAACTGGGTAAAGGAAGTCAGGTTTAGAGTTTCGCCGGGTAATTCGGTATACTTTGCATAAACTGTAATATTGCTTGTGACAGGATTGTCCGGGTAAAAGGGAGTTGTCAATTCCTTATCCGTAAACCAACCCACAAAGATTGCATTTCCCTTAGCTGTTTTGTTTGTTGCCGGAACAGCACCCAGGGGCTTATTGGCAGTTGCAGTAAGTTTGTCTATAACGCGGTCCCCGTCTTTGAATGTAACGGAGTAACTATTGCTGCCACCGCTGCCGCCGCCACTGCCGCCGCCACTGTTACCGCCCGATGGGTTCGTAGGAGTTACCGGTTCTTCCACTGGAGTTCCCTCTGGTTGTTCTTGTTCCTCTACAGGATATTCCTTAACGCCTATTTTAACTAAATGCTCATCGGTGCGCATGAGAAAAGTCGCACACTCTGCACGAGTGGCATTGTTTTTAGGATTAAAATTTCCTTCATCATCCCCCTGGAACATACCGCATGCCCAAAGCTTTAAAACGGATTCCTTAGCATACTCCGAAATACTGTCAAAGTCTTTAGGATAACCTTTTACATTCTCCTGGGGATATGTGTAACCAAAGGCATCAAATAAACGAACAGTAAAGGTTGCCATCTGTTCACGATTCACGAGCTCATTAGGAGCAAAGAGTCCATCTCCTTTTCCGTTTGTAATGCCCTTCTCCACTGCCCATGCAACATAGGGGGCATAATAATCCGTTGGATTAACATCGGAAAAATTTGTTTTATCTTGATATTTGGAAATATCAACACCCACCATTCTGCCAATAACTGTCACATACATGGCTCTTGTCATGGTACCGTTAGGGGAAAAGGTGTCCTCTCCCGTGCCGGCAAAAAGTCCGTGTGTGTAAACATAACTAACTGCACCGTAAAACCAACTTCCTTCTTTTACATCAGAAAAAGGAAGTCCTTCCACCGGTTCATTACCTGACGGTGGTTGACTTGGGTCTGTTGCAAGAACCTGCAATGGTAGCATGGGCACCAGCATACAAACCACTAATAGTAAACTTAATAACCTCTTTTTCATAAGACCCCTCCATAATATTTTGGCATCATGCCCTTTATTTATTGACTGCCACACACGGTTTGAACCGGCAGCAGATCTTTTTTAAATCTTGCTTACCTCACATTTAATGCTTGGGATACCAGCTTTGGCCGGCTACCCTTCCAGGTAATCTCTCCTTCGGAATCCTAACATTCCGGCAATCATACAGGCTGGGAACATTCGGATTTCACGGTTCAATTTTCTAACGCTGTCGTTGTATATCAGGCGGCTGGTACGTATCATATTTTCAAAGGTTTCCACTGCATCCATGGCTTTCATAAAATTTTGGTTTTCCTTTAATTCAGGATACTGCTCCGTTACCACGGTAATCCTGTCCAAAACTTCGGAGATAACTTTTTCCTGCCGCAGCACATCATCCGGAACGGATTTTGCTGTGATAGCATTGCTTTTTGATTTGACAGTTTTAATCAGTGTCTCACTTTCATGTTTTGCATAGCCTTTTGTAACATACAAAAGAGCCATCAAAGCATCGAAGCGGCTTGATAGCTGTACCCCGATTTGAATCATGGCATTGTCGATATTATCATCAAGTACCACCAGTTTGCGCTGCGTAAAGATTGCCCATACAACAATTACTGCAACAATTGCAATAATTGCAATTAAAGTTGGCAGCATAATTAAGTCCTCCTCTTTGTAATTTAGGGTCGCTCGGTAAGCCGCTCTGCTTTTCGTAACAGTGTTTACAGTGCATTCCGAGTTTATTTGATCGTAAAGTCAATAATCTCGCTTACTTTATACTGTTAAGAATTGCAGTGATATTTTGCTCCAATGATGAATTTCCGTCTTTGAAAAAGGTAAACGCAATAGATTGATATGTACCGTCGTCATAGTACACGTAATAGTTGTATCCTTCGACTTCAATATCCTTTGCATTTTTTCCGGTATAATGAGCGAAAATTGCCGGAGCACCTGCAACCGTATCCGTATTGCTGAACTCCAGAAGCTGCGACTCTGCAAAACTGCCCAAAACAATTGCAGAATATAATTCTTCATCCCATGAATCAGCGGTTATTCCCTCCGCATCAATGCGCCCTGAAACCGCAATACTTGCTGTGCTGTCCGCATTCTTTGCTACTTTGAACTGTGATTGAAAATCTTCAAATTCACCAAAGTCGCTGGGTACATCAAATGTAAGACCATTGACGGTTTGGCTTTGAAGCGTAATCTCCTCTCCGCCGCAAGCCACAAGGCTTAAGGAAAGGATAAATACCATCATAAGTGTTAATAACTTTTTCATTGATACATCCCTACTTCCTTTTTATTTTGTTTTATAAAAGTATTCCCTTAATTAAAATCTATAAAAATTTTCCGAAAAAAATCGAACGCTGCATGAAACATTGTTTTTTTAGCATGAAACATTATGAAACATAATTAAACATAATGACGAATAATCAAATATTATGTTAAAATGGTGATATGGAAATGGAGGAATGTTTATGATACATATTGCAGTTTGCGACGACAATATAGACGAGCTATCCAATATGGTACAGCTTATAAACCTATACCGTTCATCAAGACATCTAAACTGCGAATACGCTGTCTTTCCAAACGGGTTCGATTTAATTTCAGCATTGGAAAGAGGCAAGCAGTTTGACATATATTGTCTGGATATCATTATGCCGGGTTTTTCCGGCCTTGATGTTGCAAAGGAAATCCGCACTTATGACAAAACGGCACCGATTCTGTTCTTTACATCATCACCTGAGTTTGCTTTGGAAAGCTATTCGGTAAAAGCTGTTAATTACGTATTAAAGCCCATATCGAAAGAGAAGTTTTTCTTCACCTTTGATGAGATACTGGAGCAGATAAACGTAAAGAAAAAAGAGGATGCCGTTATTGTAAAGAGTAACGAAGGAATTCAAAAAATACTGATCTCCAATTTGGTTTTTGTCGAGGTCATTGGAAGGAAAGTATTATATCATTTGATGTCCGGAAAAGTGGTGGAATGTACAGAGTCCTTTTCCTCAGTATGTGATAATCTTCTGAAGTATGGATGTTTTATCAAGACCCACCGTTCCTATATCGTGAATATGCAGTATGTAGATACCATTAACAATCGTGAGGTTATCTTGCAGACCAATTCTTCTGTTCCTATTGCACAGGGCAAGGCGCGGGAGATCAAGCAGCAGTACCTGGCTTATCAAATGGAGGACGAATAATCAAAGGAGTGATCATAAAAATGCTTGCAACCGTCATTGAATTTTCCCGTTATTGGTTTGCCCTGTTATTCGGTACGGCAGTTGCGGTCAGTTTTGCCGGAATGGAACGTACACGCAAAAATTATGTAGCTGTAGTGGGTTTTACAGCCGTTTTATTTATTATTCAAATTATTATTCAAATTGGAGGTTTGAAGCTCTGGGGCCTGGACACGATGACAAAAATATATCCACTGGTTTCCCATTTACCAGTGGCTCTTTTTATTGTTGTGTACTTAAAGCGCACTTGGCTGATTTCGACAACAAGTGTATTTGTTTCTTTCTTATGTTGCCAGCCACCACGCTGGATTGGCAGTGTTGCCGGATTTGCTTTTGACAGCGTTTCAATAAATCACGCGGTTTATATAGCAGCTGTGTTCCCGATGTACTATCTCCTGCAAAAATATGTAGTGGAATCCGTTAGGCATCTGATGGAACGCTCCTTTAAATCCTGCCTGCTGTTTTGCGCCATGCCGGCTTTTTATTACCTGTTCGACCAAAACATTACCGTTTTCAGTGACCTTATGTACAGCGAAGCACGTGCGGCTATACAATTTTTGCCTTTTATTACAGCGGCATTTTATTTAGGATTCGTCCTTCTTTATTACAACGAAACACAAAGACAGGTGAGTATCCAAAGAGAGTTTGATATGCTGGATACACAGTTCCGTCAGGCACAGACGGAACTTGTATCGCTGCGGCAGCTACAACAAAATGCAGCGGCCTATCGCCACGATATGCGGCACCATTTAGCCCATTTACAAAGTTTGGCATCCAATGAGCGTATGGATGAAATCAAAGAATATCTCCGGATTGCCCAATCTGATATTGACACTATAACACCCATACGCTTTTGCAAAAATGAAACCGTCAACTTGATCCTATCCTCCTTCTCTTCCAAAGCAAAACAATTAGGAATCACGTTGACGGTGGATTTAAGGTTGCCCGAATTACTCCCCTTTAGCGACACCGAGCTTTGTTCATTATTGTCAAACGCCTTGGAAAACGCCATACAAGCCTGCAAATATATAGCCGACAATAATGAACGCCAAATCAAACTTCGCATGTATTCTAAAAATAATAAACTGTGCATTGACATCCGTAATATTTATCAGGCAGAACCTACATTTTCCAAGGGACTTCCTGTATCAAATAAAGAGGGGCATGGTTTTGGCACAAAAAGTATGGCTCATATCGTGGAAAAAAATGGAGGCATATTTCAGTTTCGGTCCCAGGACGGCTGGTTTATATTCCAAGCCACTATATAACTTTAACTGCGTTCTTCATCATACGCACATATTCTACGACATGCGGTACACACTCACGGCCATACCTTTCCACTATTTTTACAATTGCGCTTCCTACAATGACCCCATCGGCAAATTCAGCCACTCTTGATGCCTGTTCGGGAGTGGAAATGCCAAAACCCACGGCGCATGGGATATTGTTAACTTCTTTTACCAACTTTATCATTTCCTTTGCGTCATTGCTGATATTTTCCCGTACGCCGGTCACCCCCATGGACGATACACAGTAAACAAATCCCTGGGCTTCCCTGGCAATCCTGTGTATGCGGTTGTTGGAGGTAGGCGCAATCATTGAAATCAAGGTTATTCCATATTTTAAACAGAAGGGCATGAGTTCCCCTTTTTCTTCAAAGGGCAGATCAGGAACAATAAGCGCATCAACTCCGGTTTCCCGGCAATTTCTTAAAAATTTGTCCGGATCATAAGCAAATACCGGATTTGCATAGGTCATAAAAGCTATGGGCACATCACAGGTCTTGCGGACGTGCCTGAGCATGTCAAATATCTTGTCCACCGATGTACCGCCGGATAAAGCTCGTATATTTGCATCTTGAATCACCTGCCCCTCGGCAACCGGGTCAGAAAACGGTATTCCCAGCTCAATTAAATCGGCACCGGCTTCCGCCATCTTAACTACCAATTCTTTTGTTATTTCCAATGAAGGATCCCCTGCGGTTATAAACGGAATAAAGGCTTTTCCGTTGGCAAATACCTGCTTCAGCCTATTCATGGATTTCCACCCCCCTGTACCGTGCTATTGCGGCCACATCCTTATCTCCCCTGCCCGAAAGACCAACAACTATAATTTGATCCCGGCCCATGGAAGGTGCAATTTTTTTAGCATAAGCAACCGCATGGGCACTTTCAATTGCCGGAATAATCCCTTCCGTAATGGATAAATATTCAAAGGCTTCCACGGCTTCCTCATCCGAAACCGCCACATACTCTGCCCTGCCGATGTCATGCAGGTAAGCATGTTCAGGGCCTACCCCGGGATAGTCAAGCCCGGCTGAAATGGAATATACGGGGGCAATCTGCCCATACTCATCCTGGCAGAAATAGGACTTCATGCCATGAAAGATCCCTACCTTTCCAACTGTGATAGTTGCAGCGTTCTTTTTCGTACGAATACCATGACCGGCGGCTTCGCAGCCAATGAGGCGGACACCTGGCTCACCAATAAAATCATAGAAGAGGCCTATTGCATTACTCCCGCCTCCCACACAGGCTATCAATACATCGGGTAATCGGCCTTCTTCCTCCAGTATCTGCTTTTTAACTTCACGGCCGATAACGCTTTGAAAATCCCGGACAATAGTGGGAAAGGGATGAGGACCCATTACGGAACCCAGCACATAATGAGTATCCTTTACCCGTTTGCTCCATTCCCGTAAGGTCTCGTTCACCGCATCCTTCAATGTCTGGGTACCGCTTGTTACCACATGCACTTTTGCCCCCAGCAGCTTCATTCGGTATACATTAAGCGCTTGACGGTCGGTGTCCTCCTTGCCCATGAATATCTCACATTCCATTCCCAAAAGGGAAGCAGCCGTTGCTGTGGCAACACCGTGCTGCCCGGCTCCCGTCTCGGCAATTACCCGGGTTTTGCCCATGTATTTTGCAAGAAGCACCTGTCCCAGCACATTATTGATTTTATGGGAACCGGTATGATTAAGATCCTCTCTTTTTAGATAAATCTTAGCTCCGCCCAGGTCCTTTGTCATTTTTTCCGCAAAATATAACAAAGAAGGCCTGCCTGCATAGTTTTTAAGAAGGCTGTCAAGCTCTGCTTTAAAATTCGGGTCCTCTTTATAACGCTCATACGCCTCTTCAAGCTCTATAACGGCATTCATTAGAGTTTCCGGAATATATTGCCCGCCGTAGATTCCAAATCTTCCTTTTGCCATATTCATCAACCTCCTTCTTTGATTATATGGATACTGCACATCCAAACATATATCAATATAAAATGCACATTAAACCTGCCTTACCTTTGCTACAATATCCATTATCTTCTCCGGATCTTTATATCCATTGGTCTCTACCCCGCTGCTCACATCAATGCAGAAAGGGTTGAGCTGTTGAATTGCCCGCATTATGTTGCTGGAATTAATACCTCCTGCCAGAAAATACGGTTTGCCCATATCAGGAATCACAGACCAGTCAAAGGTCTTACCGAGACCTCCGTATTTCCCCTCATGGTATGCATCAAACAGCAAATAGTCGCAGGTAATTTCCATTGCTTTTTTTATATCTTCTAAATCCTTCACCCGGACTGCCTTTATGATTTTATTTGAAACACTATTTTTCAGCCTCCTTATATAATCTTCATTTTCATCGCCATGGAGCTGAATTATGTCAATCACATTTGAATTGCACAGATTAATAATATTTTTGATTTCTTCATTGACAAACACCCCTACTGCTTTTATTAAAGGGTTTAAACCGGCTTTCAGTTCTTTTGCCTTTTTTTCATCAATTTGTCTTTTGCTTCTGGCAAAAACAAAGCCAATATAATCCGGAAGGGCTTTATTTACCGCATCTATATCCTGCTCCCGCATCAATCCGCATATTTTTATCTTAGCCATCCCTGCCACCCCTCAGATACGGTTCATCTCTGACTCCCTTTAAATATGACAGCATGGCTTTTTTGTCCGTACTTTTCATCAGTGCTTCTCCAATCAAAACCGCATCTACTCCTGCTTTCTCAAGCAGTGATATATCCTCCCGGGTTTGAATGCCGCTTTCTGCAACATAAATGATATCTTTAGGAACCAGCTCCCTCAGCTTTATGCAATTTTGGATGTCAACCTCAAAGTTCCTGAGATTCCTGTTATTTACTCCTATTACTCTTGCTCCTGCCTCAATGGCAGAAGCAATTTCTTCTTTTGTATGGGCTTCCACAAGGGCAGAAAGCCCAAGTTCATCACAGATACCAATATACCTTTTAAGGGTACCGGTATCCAGCAGGGCACAAATTAATAATACTGCATCCGCACCAATCAACTTTGATTCATAAATCTGGTACTCATCTATAATAAAGTCCTTCCTAAGCACAGGTATCCTTACTGATTTGCTGATTTCCTTAAGATAAATATCCCTTCCTTTGAAATATTCCGGCTCTGTAAGTACAGAAACGGCATGGGCTCCTGCTTCTTCATACTGAACAGCAATTTCCTGATAAGGAAAGAAAGGCGCTATTATCCCCTTTGAAGGAGAAGCCTTCTTAACCTCACATATGAAAGAAATTCCTTCCTTCTTCAATACTTCCTCGAAGGCAAAATCTTCGCGCTCGTGATACCTCTGTACCTTTCCCTTATAAAAAATCTGAGATTTCAAATCATCAAGCGGTGCTTTCCTTTTAGCTGATTCCACACGCACTCGGGTAACATCGGCCAAAGTTTCAAGAATCATATTTTCACCAGCCTTTTTACTTAATCTTCCGCATTGGACAACTTTATAAACTTGTTCAGCTGTTCCATTGCCCTGCCGCTGTCTATCATATCTGCAGCCATTTTTACACATTCCCTCAATGTAACATTGTCATAAAACATATACAGACAAACTGCAGAATTAAGCAGCACTATATCCCTCTTGGGGCCTTTTTCGCCGTTTAATATTCTTCTGGCAATCTCTGCATTTTCCTGCGGACCGCCACCTATTAAATCTTCAGGCCTGCAATATTCAAAACCAAATTGGCGCGGGTCTAAAAAGAAGCTGTTCAAATACCCATTATTTACTTCGCAGACTGTGGATGAAGTGGTTAAAGTTATCTCATCGAGACCGTCATGTCCATGCACTACCATGGCCTTTTTTAAACCAAGGTTTGCAAGCACCCGGGCAAGAGGTTCTACCAGATTTTCCTCATAAACACCTAATAATTGATAATTTGCATCCGCAGGACTTGCAAGCGGTCCTAAAATATTAAAAATAGTGCGTACCCCTAGTTCTCTTCTTACCGGCGCAGCATATTTCATGGATGGGTGATAGTGGGTGGCAAACATGAAGCAAAGTCCGATTTCTTTTAAAATTTTTTCACTTTTCGAGACAGGAATATCTATTTTTACTCCTAATGCCTCCAACACATCAGCACTTCCGCATTTACTGGACACACTTCTGTTTCCGTGCTTTGCTACCGGTACCCCTGCTGCCGAAATTACAAAGGCAGAAACGGTGGATATATTAAATGTATACGCCTGGTCCCCTCCGGTACCAACAATATCCAAAACATCCCCCTCGTGCTTCAGTTTTGTACCACATTTTCTCATAATCGTAGCACAAGCTGTGATTTCATCTATCGTCTCGCCCTTCATCCTCATTGCTGTAATGAAGGAGGCTATCTGTGCATTTGTCGCATTTCCGCTCATAATTTCATCCATAACCGATTTGGTCATTTCAAAAGAAAGATTTTCCCGGTTCAATAATTTATGAATTGCTTCCTTTATCATTATGCTTCACCACCTATTGATAAAAAATTATTCATTATTACTGCACCCTTCGGTGTCAGTATGGATTCCGGATGGAATTGAAGCCCGTATATCTCATAATCCCTGTGTTTTAAGCCCATTACTTCCCCCTCATCATCTTCTGCAATTACCAGAAGCTCATCCGGCAGGGACGTCCTTTGCACTATGAGCGAGTGATATCTTGCCGCCTGTATTATGGGTGGCAGTCCTTTGAATATGCTGCTTCCGTTGGCAATATGAATATTGCTTTGCTTTCCGTGCATCAGCCGCTTAGCCGGTACAATTGAAGCCCCAAACACTTCGCCTATTGCCTGATGGCCAAGGCATATTCCAAGAATAGGAACCTTTCCCTTCATATGATTGATAACCTCTTTGCATATCCCGGCATGTTTCGGATAACCCGGACCGGGCGAAATAATAATGTGGGAAGGGTTCATCTTATTTATTTCTTCAGCGGTCATTTCATCATTACGAATCACCCGTATATCATCATTGATAGTTCCTGCAAGCTGCACTAAATTATAGGAAAAGCTGTCGTAGTTATCGATTAATAAAATCATCACTCATCCACCTCGCTTGCTGAAATAATAGCCTCCATTACGGCTTTAGCCTTGTTCTCCGATTCTTCATACTCCTTCTCAGGAATGCTGTCTGCTACAATTCCTGCCCCGGCCTGAATATACACCTTTCCATCCTTTTTAACTGCCATGCGTATGGCAATGCACATATCCATATTCCCTGTGAAGTCTATATAACCTATAGCTCCGCCGTATATTCCCCTTGGCTCTTTTTCAAGTTCTTCAATAATCTCACAGGCACGAATCTTGGGCGCTCCGGACAAAGTCCCTGCCGGCAGAAGTGCTTCCACTGCATCCAGTGCATCCTTCCCTTCCCTGATGCATGCTTCTACCTCAGAAGTAATATGAATAACCTTTGAATAGCGCTCTATCTTTTTATAACTCGTAACATGTACGCTGGAATACTTTGATATTTTCCCTAAATCATTTCTTGCAAGATCAACAAGCATATTGTGTTCAGCCAATTCTTTTTCATCTCCCAGCAATTCCTTCTCGAGTGCTCTATCTTCCTCGTTGTTTTTACCCCTGGGCCTGGAACCGGCTATCGGAAAGGTTGAAAGTATATTATTCTGCAGCCTTACCAGGGTTTCCGGAGATGTACTGATCAACTGAATATCTTCATTTTGCATAAATACCATGTATGGAGACGGATTAGTCGTTCTTAAAACCCGGTAAGCATTAAGAAGGCTGTCCTCATATTCGGTTTCAAAGCGTCTGGAAATGACCGCTTGAAATATATCACCGTTTTTTATATATTCTTTTGTTTTATCAACCATTTGGCAGTATTCTTCCTTTGATACATTGCAGGTAAAGCAAGGCATGCTTTTTACAGTAGATTTAGGCAGTATAACCTGTTCTTTTATCATGCGGACAATATCTTCAATATCAGCAAGCGCCTTTTGGTAGTTTTCTTCTGTTTTATCGGTTCTCATGTTTGCAATTATGCTGATCTTTTGCTTTAGATGATCATAAGCAATTACCTTGTCAAACAACATGAGGTCAAAATCATTAAATTCACTGCTCCTGAGCTTTAAAACCGGTTCTGCATATCCTACCATGTTATAGGAAAAGTATCCTACAAATCCTCCGGCAAAGGGCGGTATTCCTGCCAACCTCGGCGCCTCGTATCCCGAGAGGTAATCCCTTAGTACCTCAAGAGGTTTGAGGGAATGTACCACTTTCTTCTCCTTGTCCTCAATGGTTATTTCTCCGTTTTTGCAAGCAACCCGGGCAATAGGGTTAAACCCCAGAAATGAGTACCTGCCCCATTTCTCCCCGCCCTCGATGCTTTCAAGGAGATAAAACCTGCTGCTTATACGGGAAATCTTTCGCAAAAGAGCAATCGGGGTCGTAATATCGGCATAGATTTCCCTGCAGACTGGAATTATATTGTACTCTTTTGCCAACTTCTCAATTTCTTTGTAATCAGGAATTACCATAATAATCACCTCGTTTTCTTGAATTGAATATAGATGAGTTTCTTGTTTTTAACCATGTAAATCTGAAAAATATAAAAAAAGCTTTTGTCCCCAAAACAGGGACAAAAGCATCAGCTTCTGCGGTGCCACCCAAATTGGCGTATTTCTACACCCACTCATTTTGCATACCATCATATGCATCCTCCTTATAACGGGCCGGCCCCCCGTAAGCGCCTACTCTCCTTCGATTTCGGGCTTCCCTCGCAAGTCCATTCGGAATAACCTTGCAGCCACCTTCTCACCAACCGGCGACTCTCTGAATGCAAGTAATTATTCTTACTACTCTTGCTCTTCGGTTTAATACAATTTTTAAATTTTACAATAGCAAACATTCCCGACAAAAAATTCAATAATAATTGTTGTTGATTATAGCATAATTCACCATCTCTGTCAAACATAGTTTTTAACAAAGTTTTTTCCAAACCTGCCACTATAAATTGTAATAAATTCACAATAGAACATGCTGCATTCCTAATTATCTCTAGCAAACAAAGGCCCATTGAATACTCCATTTTTAATTCATGTATTTGGGGGAACTCATTGAAAATTCCACCTCGCCATCGGGACCAAAAAGAATCGCGTCTGTGATACCATTTTCTTTTAAATGCCTATATAAATTTTTCCAATGAAGATTGCGTATATCATCATAATTCCCGTAATGGGCGATTATTTCATCCGCAAGCCCCCGAATTTTCCTTCCCGTTGCAGGCATAGTGCAAAACTCCCTGATTGATGGTACAAAGTATGCACCGTCCTTTGCCTGTTCATATTTTTCAAGCACGTAACTACCATCCCAATCCTTTTTATAAGTAATGGCCGCCGGTACAACGCTGCCACCCACTACATCCAGCACGTTTCCATAAAGCCTGTAGGTTGTGCTGTAAGTGGTTACAAATACTTTCAACAGCCCGTCCTCTTCATAACTGGCAAAAATTTTTGGTGCCACTATTGTAAATCCCTCCTGAGGCAGAGAGTGATTTACAATTTCAGTAGCGTAAACCAGTTTTTCTATAGGATCGTTTCCATCATATTTAAAGTCCGGTAGTCTAATTTCCTGCCTGATTGACAGAGCCTCATACCATTCCTGCGGGGTAAGGTTTTCGTCAGTCACATTATTTCGTACCCCAAGCATATCCTTGCATAACTCCATCATGATATACTCCCGAAGCCCATTGGCATTACTGCTTTGAAACTGAGCCAGCATGTATTGGAGCGCTTTCTCGCCACCAAGCTTTTTTATATTCTCATATTCTTCCCGATGCGCCTGAATGTACTCATATGGATTCGAAGCCTCCTTTGGTGAAGACATTATAATAGCAAGGTTTTCTTCCACTAATATTGCAATACTATCTTCTTCCTCTTCCACTTTCAGCAGCTCTTTTATTGATGTTTCCAAACCTCCGTCTTCTATCACTCCCCCTGTCCAAAGTGTTCCAACAAACTTTACTGAATCATTATTTCGGGATACAACCAAAAGCGGGCTACCCATGCTGCAGGTTTCCTTCAGCCATCCATTTTCATCTATGTCCATACCACCTGCCATGACCACTTTGCTCAAATCTTCAGGGAGTAATCGGTATTCCAGGGCATATACTTCGATAGTATCATCTGCCAGATTATCAAAGGTTTCTATTAACTCCAGCCGTGTTATCTTACTGTCAATAATTTTTACTTCAGGGTTCAATTCATAAGTTGCAATATTCCTATTCATTATTTCCCTTGCAAAACCGGTAATCGGGTCATCATTGTTATCATCAGACTTGGGATTTGCCGCCAATCCTATCCCAATTGCTACCACAATTATAACTGAAAAAAATAATATTGCGTATTTCGGACACATGCGGACACCGATTTCGGAATTATCCGGACAGTATAACGGAATTATCCGGATAACGTAACGGAAATATTCGGACAGCATAACGGCATATCCGGACACCTTGTCGAATT
>JAAYHJ010000037.1 GCA_012735465.1 Clostridiaceae bacterium | reverse complement strand
TTACAATAGTATTCACAAGAGATCCTCCTTTTCAAAGGTTTTTGATGGTGATTCTATTGTATCAAAAAGTGAGGATCTCTTGTTTTTTTATCCTTAAAATGTCCTACAATTATTTTACACTATGAAAAGTTAATGAATAGTTTTCAATTTAATAAAGGTGCTATATAATTAAGATAACTAAAAAATGTTTCAAAAGACCTGGAGTAGAGAAAGGTGCTGATTGTTTGGATATTCAAAAATTAAAACGTTTACTGCAATCAGAGGAAGGACCCAAGCTGGACTTTAAGGAAAAGTTTCATCTTTCCACGGAAAGTGAAAAAAAGGAGTTGGCTAAGGATATTATTGCTATAGCAAATTCACCGGGGGGAAGGGGACATATCATTTTTGGAGTGGAAGATAAAAACAAAAATGTTGTGGGAATTGATGCGGCCCAGTTTTCTGAAGAACAGATTCAACAGATAGTTTATAACCGATGTGACCCGCCCATACCTATCGGTGTTAGCCTTTTGGATTATAATGGTAAGAAAGTTGCCGTACTCACTGTATATAGAAGCAATCAGAAACCTCACCAGATGATCCAGAACGGAGCTTTTTATATTCGCAGAGGTTCTACCACGGACGTAGCCCGACGGGAAGAAATTGCAAATATGCTTCAGGAAAACGGATTGTTCAGCTATGAAAGAGTCATATTAAAGAATGCCACAATAGAACAATTGGATGAGGAAATGATAAAAAAGCGCATGCCCTTTGATCTTTTATTGCTTGAAGGCCTTGGAATTGTGGGTAAAGATATAGACAGTGGTATATATTTTTCAACCATTGGAGGAATGCTTTTATTTGGGAAAAATCCACACTATTTTTTACCTCATGTATACATAAAAGTTATTTATGGAAAGGATGTAAGAATTTTTACCGGCAATGTATTAAACATGTTGGATGATGTTGAAGAATTTTTAAACAGCATATGTGCCGATAAGGATTATCCGCTGGAAGCGGTGAATGAGGCCTTGGCAAATGCTGTTGTACACAGGGATTATCTGGATATGTCCAACGGTATTCTTGTGTACATATCTTCAAAAAAAATTGAGGTTATTAATCCGGGAGCAATGGTTTCCGGTAATAAAATGTATAAAAATTATAAGCAGGAGAACCCAAAGAGGCGGAATCCGTGGTTGTACCAGCGGCTTCTCATGTTTGATGAGAAGAAGCGTTTTCTTAAATATGGATTGGGTATAAAAAAGATGAAAGGGTATTTTAAAAATAGCAATGTAAAATTTGTAAACCTGGGCTCAGAAAATCAATTTAAGGTAATAATGCCGGGGTTTACGATAGACAACACAAAGATATACTAAAAGTATTTATTAAAAAAAGGGGGTATGTTTTATGAAGGAAAATAACGTACAAGTGTTAACCAGGACAGCCGTTTTGGTTGCATTAGCTTTGGTGTTTCAAAACTTAAGAATGTTTCTTGGAACATCAATTTATTCACAATTTATTATCGGGTCATTGGTAAATGCTGTTTTGATTGTTGCTGTGGGAGCCGTAAATGTATATTCGGGGATTGTGGTAAGCGTCATTGCTCCTATTGTTGCTTATCTGCAAGGGCATTTGCCTCTTCCCATAATGATTCCCGTTGTTGCAATTGGTAATGCCCTAATAGTTGTGGTGTACCACTTGGTGCAAAAATACAATAAATATGTAGGGGTCATATCCGGCTCTATAGTAAAAGCATTGTTCTTATATCTGGGAGTTCAGATGGTACTAAAAATAGTTAAAGGAACAATACCGGATGCTCAGTTTACGAAAATGTCGGCAGCATTATCCGCATCCTTTAGCTGGCCGCAGCTGGTAACGGCACTGATAGGAGGCTTTATTGCACTGCTCGTTTTAAGGATGCTTAACCGTGCGATGGACTAGATGGAAAATAAATACAACTGGGATGGCTTTCACCAAAATGCTAAAAAATAATATTGATTCTTTGAAAAAATGTGCTATAATAACAAGTGTATAGAGTAAATGGGCGTTTAACTCAGCTGGTAGAGTGTCATCTTGACGTGGTGAAAGTCAGGGGTTCGAGTCCCTTAACGCCCACCATCCTTTGCACATATTACATATTAAGAGAACAGGCGGGTTTAATTGCCCGCCTGTTCTTTGTTATGTGCGTATACAACAGAAAATGAGATAAGTACTTGCTTATCTCATTTTCTGTGTTTAATGCTTACTTGTTCTATACCTTTGAGAGGTTTATTAAATGCACCGAAAGGGGGGGCCAAACGGTACATGTATCAAGAGAGTAAATAAAAATAAATAGTAACGGAAATATCTGCTACAATTTCATTTTACAGTTTATTTATGAACTAATTATGAATGAATTATGAATTTTATTTGAATTTTTGGCACAAGGTTGTCAATTCTATTAAAGCTTATAAAACATATTAAAACCTTCAAGAAAACTGTTTATCAGTTAACGCGGTTTATTATCGATTTGTATATTTATATCTTCTATATTAAACACCCGTCCTTGTAATTTGCGAATTGACTTATTAAAAAAAACATATTTGGGAAACATATTTTGTAGCATACCCTGAAATGAATCATTGCCAGTATTATTTGCATTAGACAAAATAATTTACATACTAACTAACTAAGGAATGGGGAGTAATATGACCGATAACTTAATTGCTATGTTTATAATGTATATTTTATTGTTTATACCGATAGGGCTATTATTGTTTTACAGCTTGAAAAAGGATGAGGGTGAAGGAATCGGAGAGGTGCAGGATGCACTGCTTAGCCCTGAGGAATTGGAAAAACATGCCGCTGAGATTGCATCCATTCATCAGATAGCGGAAAAACCAAGTCGTAAGACATGGATTGTGCCCAGGATGAATGATAATTACAGATATATTGAATCGGTATATAAAAGATTAAATGAGGACTTAAAAAATGAAAAAATAGCAGCTTCGGCTGCCGAATGGCTATTGGATAATTTTTACATTATTGAACAGCAGGTTAAAGAAATCCGCCGTGATTTATCAAAGAAGCATTATTTACAGCTTCCGGTTTTAAAAAGCGGACCCTTCAAGGGGTATCCAAGAATATATGCGATTGCAATGGAGCTGGTTGCCCATTCCGACGGCCGGTTTGATGAAAAAGGATTGATTCGTTTTATAGAATCCTATCAGACCAAGGCCCTTCTTTCGAGCGGGGAATTATGGGCAGTGGCAATAATGGTACGAATCGTGCTTATTGAAAATATCCGGCAAATTTGCGAAAAGATTTTTGTTTCCCAACAGCATTTTAAACTGGCGGATACCCTTGCAGATAAAATCATTGAAAATTTGGGGCAGGGTGCGGAGGTACTCTTGCAAATTTTAAAGGATGGCATGGATAAAATAGACAAAATAAGCCCGTCCTTTGTAGAACACCTGATAAAAAAGCTTAGGAGCAAGCAGCACGATGATTTGATACCCCTGATGCAGTACCTGGACGAGCGGTTGTATGAACAAGATACGACGGCTGAAAAAATGATTCAGCAGGAGCATCAGGAACAGGCGGCTATGCAAATATCCATGGGCAATTCCATCACCAGCCTACGGCTCGTATCTACTTTGGACTGGTCCGTCATTTTTGAATCCTTGTACAGTGCGGAGCAAATCCTCCGGAAGGACCCGGCAGGTGTTTATCCGCAAATGGATTTTAATTCAAGGGATTACTACAGGTGCGAATTGGAAAAACTGGCTGGTGGTGCAGGAGTTACGGAGACACAGGTAGCCCGAAAAGCAGTGGAATGTGCATCCGAGCACCTGGAACAGGATGATGTGCGCCTTAAACATGTGGGCTATTATTTAATTGGTAAAGGAAGAGAAACATTAAAAAAGAAAATTGGTTACCGGGAAAAGGGAGCAGAAAAGCTGCTTTTATTCTTAAAAAGGTATTCTGTTTTTTTCTATCTAGGCTGTATTTTATTAATCACCTTAGGATTGGTATGGATAGTCTTTGGCTGTACAAGGAACACAATTCAGCACATGCCTGGGGCCTGGAGAATAATTGCAGCCATAGCCCTGCTTCTTTCTGCAAGTGATGTAGCGGTCCATATTGTAAACTGGCTGTGTACCCGTTTTTCAAGGCCCGCCCTGCTTCCTAAAATGGAGCTGAGGGATGGTATTCCTGAAAGTGCCGCAACCATGGTAGTGATTCCTACTCTTTTGCCAAATGAAGAGCGGGTTAAACAGTTGCTGGAGCAAATAGAGGTTTATTACCTTGCTAACCGGGAGAAAAACTTATACTTTGCCATAGTCGGCGATTACAAGGATGCAGCTCAGGAAAAACTGCCCGGGGATGAAAAAATACTGGAGACTGCAGTAGCAGGGATACGGGAATTAAACAACCGCTATGCATCAGAAGATGAAGATATTTTTTATTTCTTCCATCGGCGCAGGCAGTATAATAGGGTGCAGAACAAATGGATGGGATGGGAGCGCAAAAGAGGTGCCCTTGTCGAACTAAATGATTTATTGAGGGGCAGGACCGATACAAGCTTTTGTGTAGTAACGGGGGATTTATCAAGGATTCAGCATATAAAATATATTATTACCCTTGATGCGGATACCCGTTTGCCCAAGGATGCAGCAAAAAGACTGATAGGGACCATGTCCCATCCCCTGAACAAGCCGGTGATAGATGAAAAAAGAAAAATTGTAGTTGAAGGATATGGCCTTCTTCAACCGCGTATTAATGTGGATATCATTAGTGCCAATTCTTCACTGTTTTCGCAAATATTTGCCGGCCAGGGAGGAGTGGACCCTTATACTACAGCGGTTTCGGATATTTATCAGGATATTTTTGGCGAAGGAATTTTTACCGGAAAGGGTATCTACGATTTGGATGTGTTCCGGTCAGTATTGGAAAATGCCATTCCGGACAACAGGGTGCTCAGCCATGATTTGCTGGAAGGCTCCTATGTCAGAACAGGGCTGGCATCGGATATTGATTTAATAGACGGCTATCCTGCCAAGTACAGTGCCTTTATTGCCCGGCTGCACCGGTGGGTCAGGGGGGACTGGCAACTGCTCCCATGGCTTGCACCACATGTTTTGGACAGGACGGGCAGAAAAGTAAAGAATCCTCTATCCCTTTTATCAAAATGGAAGATATTTGATAACTTAAGAAGAAGCCTGGTAGCGCCGGCGCAGCTATTAACCATAGTTTTTGCCTTTGGAATGTTGGCGAGGGAAGGAACCGTATGGCTTTTGTTTGTACTGCTTACCTTATGCATCTCCCTTGTTTCAACTACGGTGGACGGAATATTACTAAAGCATTACCGCTTTTGCAGGGAGAAAAGGCATTGTACCATCATATATGGATGTAAAGCCGTAGTGTACCAGGTATTGCTTATGTTCATGTTTCTGCCTTATCAGGCTTACATGATGGGCGATGCTATACTCAGGACATTGTTCAGGGTATTTATAACAAAAAGGAATACCTTGGAATGGGTTACAGCGGCCGATGCGGAAAAACGTTTGAAAAATGATGTGCTTAGCTATTGGAAAAGGATGAGCGTGTCCGTGCTCCTGGGTGCTGCTCCACTGGTGCTTTCTGTACAAAGCAAGTCTTCCCTTTGGCCGGTAGCCTTTGCATTGTTTTTGATATGGAGTGCGGCACCGTTCATTGCTTATGCAGTAAGCAGGACCGAAGAAAAAATGGAAGAACCGCTGGCGGAAGAAGATGTACATCTGCTCAGGTGTATTGCTCGCAAAACATGGGGATATTTTGAAGATTTCATGGGTGAAGAGGACAATTATCTTCCCCCGGATAATTATCAGGAAGACCCGCCAAATGGCATAGCCCATCGCACATCACCGACCAATATAGGCTTGGCCTGCGTATCCACGTTGGCGGCACGGGACTTGGGGTATATAGGCCTTAAGGAAATGGAAGAAAGGTTGAACAATACGATTACCACGGTGGAAAGGATGGATAAATGGAAGGGGCATCTTTATAACTGGTACAATACCCGCACCCTCGAGGTATTAAGGCCAAGATATATATCCACTGTGGACAGCGGTAATTTTATTGCCTACTTGATGACCTTAAAGCAAGGGTTAAGGGACTGCATAAACAGGCCGTTGGCAAGTGCGGAACTGGCAAGGGGATTGAAGGATACCATCCTTATCATGAAAGAACAAGAAGAAGATATTGCAGGTTTGGATATTAAAGTCCTTGAAGAGGTGATGGAAGAAGAGCATTTTTCCCTGTTAAAATGGAGTAAGGTATTGGACGTACTTTTGGACAAGCTTGAGAATAAAACAAAGGATAAATCCCCATGGGCTAAAAAAGTGCATCATATGCTGCTTTCCTTTAAAGCAGATGTAAATGCGCTTGTACCCTGGATTGACATGCTTAAATCAATACCTGAGGTCATAGAGAAGGAAAGAGGAAAATATTCAAAGGTAGGCAGGGAAATAAAAGAAATACTTGAAAAACTGTTAAGTAACCCATCCATGGCAGGACTTAAGGATACTTATGCAAAGGTATTGCCGCATATTAATACTGTGATTGACTTATTAAGAGGCATGCAAAAGAAAAATACCGCTCACGATGAGGCGGTTGCCTGGATATATGAGCTGAAAGGTAAAATGGAAAAAGGCAATGAAGAAAACAGCAGACTGTTGGGGTTGTATAAGACCCTGATGGACAGGATACAGGTGCTTATTGACAATACCCCCTTTGGCCCTCTTTTTGACAGCAAGCGTCAGCTTTTTTCAATAGGATATAATATTGAGGAAGAAAGGTTGACCAAATCCTATTATGATTTATTTGCCTCCGAGGCAAGGCAAACCAGCTTTATTGCTATTGCAAGGGGGGAAGTGGATCAAAAGCACTGGTTGCACTTGGGACGAAACCTTACCATGGTGGATGGATATAAAGGGCTGGTGTCATGGACCGGTACCATGTTTGAGTACCTGATGCCTTTGCTGATCATGAAAAATTATAAAAATACCCTTTGGGACGAGACGTACCGGTTTGTTATGGCAAGCCAAAGGAAGTACGGAAGGCAGAGACAGGTGCCCTGGGGGACCTCCGAATCCGGCTACTATTCTTTTGACATCAACCTTAATTACCAGTACAAGGCCTTTGGCGTTCCCGAACTGGGCTTAAAAAGGGGTCTGTCCAGTGATATGGTGGTAGCGCCTTATGCTACTGTGATGGCACTTATGGTGGATCCGCTTCATGCGGCGGAAAACATGCGCAGGCTTAAGGAAGAAGGTGCGGAAGGGCCCTATGGCTTTTATGAAGCAATTGACTATACAACCCAAAGATTGCCAAATAATGAGCATAGGAGCATTGTAAAAAGCTTTATGGCACACCACCAGGGAATGAGCATGATGGCGCTGGTAAATTATCTAAAGGGAAATGTTATGCAGAAGCGTTTTCATGAAATTCCCATAATACGTTCGGTGGAATTACTGCTGCAGGAAAGAATACCTGTACGGGTTATATTGACAAAGGAATACAAGGAAAGAATAGAACCCTTTAAGAAAAGGGAACAGCAGCAGGAAGAAACCGTCAGGATATTTGACATGCCTGAACCCTATGTGCCGGCGGTGCATATACTTTCCAATGGCCAGTACTGTGTAGCGCTTACGGACAGGGGAACGGGATACAGCAGGAACCAGGGAATAGCCGTAACCCGGTGGCGGGAAGACGGGCCAATGGGCAATTTTGGTACATTCTTTTATATTCAAAATTTGAACTCAAACAATGTCTGGTCAGCGACCTACGGTCCTTATCATGATAAACCGGAAAAGTACAAGGTAATCTTTTCACCGGATAAGGCAGAATTTATAAGGAAGGATGGCAATATTGATACCCATACGGAGATTGTGGTATCCTCGGAGGAAAATGCCGAGGTACGGCGTATTTCCCTTACCAATCACAGTGAGCATAGCAGGACGGTGGAAGTCACCAGTTACCTGGAGGTAGTGCTGACCCATCAGTCGGCAGATGTGGCCCATCCGGCTTTCAGCAATTTATTTGTGAGGACGGAATATCTGCCCGAATACAACTGCCTGCTGGCAAACAGGAGGCCAAGGGAAGAAGGAAAGAGTACCCTTTGGGGAGTTCACTCGGTACTGGTAGAAGGGGAATTGATAGGAGATATCCAGTATGAAACCGACCGTTCAAAATTTATTGGCAGGGGCAGGGATTTGTCCAATCCCCAGGCCCTGGACGTGGATAAGCCCCTGTCCCAAACGGTCGGGCCGGTTCTTGACCCCATAATGAGCCTGCGCTGCCGGGTAAGGATAAAACCCGGTGAGACGGTAAGGGTTACGTATGTTACCGGTACAAGTGACAAAAAAGAAGAATTGATTAAAATTGCCCAAAAGTACCAGGATGCTGCCGCCGTTGCCCGTGCTTTTGAACTGGCCTGGACTCGCAGCCAGGTAGAAAACAGGTACCTGGGTCTTGCATCGGAAGAAGAAAAAATTATACAGGAGATGACTTCCCATCTTCTTTTCCCAAGCCCCTTGCGAAGAAAACAGGAAAGCATGATACAAAAAAATACAAAGGGACAGCCGGCCTTGTGGGCCTATGGTATTTCCGGAGACCTGCCCATAGTGCTTGTGGTTGTGGGCAATGAGAATGAAATTGATATTGTCCGTCAAATGTTAAAGGCCCATGAATACTGGAGAATGAAAGGCCTGGAGGTTGACCTGGTTTTATTAAACGAGGATGAAGGAAGCTATATGCAGCCGCTGCAAGGCTTGATTCGGGATATTGTATCGGTCAGCCATGCCCGGGAGCTTCAGGACCGTCCGGGCGGGGTATTTATCCGCTCAGGGAAAACCATGCCGGAGGAAGATAAAATCCTCTTATTCACCGCAGCCCGTATTGTTATCAGGGGGGATATTTCTTTAAAAGACCAAATAGTATATAAAATTGATGAAAGTGAATTTCCTGCCATAAAGGAATGGAAGGAGAAAGAAGAAGTTTATAGCCATCCATGGCCTGAATGTGGAAACCTTCTGTTTTATAACGGATGGGGAGGTTTCAGCCCGGATGGAAGGGAATATGTTATAAAGTTAAAGGAAGCGGAGTTTACACCGGCACCCTGGATAAACGTTATCTCCAACCCGCAGTTTGGTTTTCAAATTACCGAACTGGGTGGAGGGTATACATGGGCTGAAAACAGCAGGGAAAATAAACTGACTCCCTGGTCAAATGATGCGGTCAGCGACCCCAATGGGGAAGTTATTTACTTAAGAGATGAGCATACGGGTGCGTTTTGGACCGTCACGCCGTTGCCTGTCCGCAAGCCCGGGCCCTATATCGTACGCCATGGATACGGATACTCAGTGTTCGAGCATGTGAGCCACGGGCTTGAGCAGCAGCTTACCCTGTTTGTGCCAAAGGACGCTCCGGTTAAAATACAAATTTTAAGGCTGAAAAACCTGTCCAAAAAGGAAAGAAATATAAAGGCCACCTATTATTTAAGGCCGGTGCTTGGGGTCAGCGACCAAAATACGGCCCCTTATATCGCTACCACCTGGCAGGCTGATAAGGGTATACTGTTTATACGAAACCGCTTTAACGGGGATTGTCCGGGAAGGGTGGTTTTCATGGATTCCTCCGTGCAGGAGCGTACCGTAACAGGGGACAGGACAGAATTTTTAGGCCCGGACGGCAGGCTGAGTGAACCTGCCGCCATGAAAAGAGAGACCCTTTCAAACCGTACGGGAGCCGGATTTGACCCCTGCGCAGCAATGCAGGTTAATGTGCATTTAAATGAAGGGGAAGAAAAGAAGATAATCTTTTTACTTGGGCAGGGGATGGATGAAGAAGAAGCCTTGGCCTTAAGCAGAGAATATACAAATATAGAAAAGGCAGAACAGGCTTTGCGATTGGTACAGGAGTTCTGGCAAGAAAAGCTGGGAGCGGTAAAGGTAAAAACACCGGACCTTTCCATGGATTTGCTTTTAAACGGGTGGCTCATTTACCAGACCTTGTCCTGCAGGATATGGTCCAGAAGTGCCTTTTATCAATGCGGCGGTGCTTATGGCTTCAGGGACCAGCTTCAGGATGTAATGGCTCTTTTATATGTCCTCCCCGGCATTACCCGCCGACAAATTTTAAAACATGCCGCTCACCAGTTTGTAGAAGGTGATGTACAGCATTGGTGGCATCCTGTAGCCTGGCCAATGGACGGAGCAGATAAAGGGATACGAACAAGGTTTTCCGATGACCTTGTATGGCTTCCCTATGTTACCGCTGATTACATTGAAAAAACGGGCGACTGGGATATTCTTCATGAGGAAGTTCCTTATATTGAAGATGAACCGTTAAAAGAAGGGGAAGATGAAAGATATAACATTCCCAGGATTTCCAACGAAAAGTCGTCCCTGTATGAGCATTGCATCCGGGCCATTGAAAAGGCATGTAATTTTGGGAGTCATGGTATACCATTGATGGGCTCCGGCGACTGGAATGACGGAATGAGCACGGTGGGTAATAAAGGAAAGGGAGAAAGTGTATGGCTGGGGTGGTTCCTGTATACAACCCTTATGCGGTTCATACCCATTTGTAAAGCCATGCAGGATGATGAAAGGGCTGAAAAATATAAAAATACTGCGGAAAAATTGGTAAAGTCCATGGAAGCAAATGCCTGGGACGGAGCATGGTATAGAAGGGCATATTTTGATGACGGCACCCCCTTGGGTTCTTCCCAAAACATGGAATGTAAAATTGATTCCATTGCCCAGTCCTGGTCGGTTATATCCGGTGCAGGGAAACCCAGCCGTACAAAAGAGGCTATGTCCGCCCTTGAACATTACCTTGTAAAGAAAGAAGAAGGGCTCATAATGCTTCTGACACCTCCTTTTGATAAAGGGGAGCTTAAGCCCGGCTACATCAAAGGGTATGTACCGGGGGTACGGGAAAATGGGGGGCAGTACACCCATGCAGCCATCTGGGTTATCATGGCTTTTGCCAAAATGGGTGACGGAGATAAGGCATGGGAACTGTTCCACCTCATAAATCCCATAAACCATGCACGGACCCCTATTGAAGCGGCACGGTATAAGGTAGAACCCTATGTAATGGCCGCAGATGTATATGCGGTTCATCCTCACACCGGAAGAGGAGGTTGGACATGGTATACCGGGGCGGCAGGATGGATGTATAGGGTTGGAATAGAACATATTTTGGGATTAAAGAAAAAGGGAGATCGCTTGATTATAGACCCATGCATTCCCAAGGAATGGGATTATTATGAAATGGAATACAAGTATGGAGATACACAATATGTGATGCGCGTAAAAAATCCAAAGCATGTAAATAAGGGCGTTCAAAGCATAATGATGGATAAAAATGCAATTGAAAACTATGAAATTCCATTAATAGATGATAAAAAGACCCATTTTATTGATGTCACAATGGGATAAAAAAATTATACTGTTGTGTTATGGCAGTATATTAACCGACGGATATTAAAATAATATGAATGGAGGGCCTGACTTGGTCAATAGATTGGTATGTATTGGCTTATGAAAGGGGAAAAGAAATAATGAAGCAGCCGTATGAAAGAAATGGAGTTATTGTAGAACCGGTCGTAGTAAAAAATGGAGATAATGTAACCATAACCTACGATGGGTTGCTTGCCCGGTCAGGAGCCGAACATGTGTATCTCCACATCGGAGAAGGAAGTAACTTTACAAATGTACGCGATATACGAATGGAAAAAGTAGGGGATAAAAAATTTAAAGCCACCGTGCATGTTGCACCAACATCGGAAACCGTAAACTTCTGTTTTAAGGATTGTGCCAATAACTGGGATAATAATTACGGGAAAAACTATGTTTTAGAAACGCCCTATAAGCTATATTAAGCCTGGCTTAGTTCAACAGGGAGGTTTTCCTTGGCATATACAGGGAAGCCTCCCTGTTTTTATTTGAAATTTATAATAGGAGTGTTGGAAAGATTTATAAAATATGATATATTATTAAACGAATATGTACAACATGAACGGAAAGGTTTTTGATATTCATGAATATGAAGCATGGGCAAGAAATTAATTATTCTTATGCTTTACACAAGTCAAAAATAAGGAAACAAAGGGGAAAGCGTAAGTTTTCCATGCAAATATTTTTCCTGCTTATCCTTTTTGCTGCAATTGCCGCATATTTTTGCAATCATTCGTTATTGAGATTTATTATCATTTTATCTGTTGAAATAGTAGGAGTAAGTTTATTAGTACTTTCTTCCATATATGTGACGTTCTCGATTAACAAAAACAAGAAGATTTCAAACAATAATATGCAATCCGTTGGTCAGAGTTATGTGGTAAAAAAAAGAAGTTCAAATAGAAGATTGGTTAAATTAGAACGAAGGAATCTAAACTGGTCCGACGAAGATATACAGCGAAAACATCAGGATTTTTTGCCGCTGGGCAGTACTGATGAAACGGGGAAAAAAGAGTTTTCATACCGGTCTCCCTTTGAGCCAATTAATCCGCCGGCTATAGCATATGAAGAAAAAGAATATGAAGAGGATATTGATGATGAAAAAGACAGTATTGATGAGAAGGATAACACTAAGGATGATATGGATGACGAAAATAAAATAATTGATGTTAGCGAAGAACAAAAAACGCAAAACCCTCCTAAATATAAGGTTAAAGTAGTCCGAAAGAAGAAAAAAAAGATGGGCTCTGCGCATATAAAAAAAAGGATACAAAATAAAGACCTTTTAAATCCCTGACTCCATATGCATGGATAAATACCAAAAATTAATACTGGATGAAAAAATGAAATTATGATAAAGTAATAGCTGGATAAAACGGATATTAATTGAAAGGGCTGACTAAAAAAATCCGGTAGGATATACGGCATGGTTTGTAATACGGAGGATGATATGTATAAAAGCGCGGAAATTATATCAAAACTGGTTGACAATATTGAAAAAGTGATGGTAGGCAAGAGACGTGTAGTGGAATTTATGGTGATATCATTGCTCTGCGAGGGACATGTCTTGATTGAAGATGTTCCCGGAGTAGGTAAAACAACCCTAGCGGCATCTCTTGCAAGATCCCTTGATTTGGATTATAAGAGGATACAGTTTACTCCCGATATTTTGCCTGCAGATATTACCGGGCTGACCATATTTGATCAGAAAGCAGGAGAATTTCGTTATCATCCCGGGGTAGTGATGACAAATATTCTTCTTGCAGATGAGATTAACAGGACATCACCTAAAACCCAGTCCAGCTTGTTGGAGGTGATGGAAGAAAAACAGGTAACAGTTGATGGGCAAACCCATAAACTTCCCAAGCCTTTTATGGTATTGGCTACACAAAACCCGGTGGAATATGTGGGCACTTTTCCATTACCTGAAGCTCAACTGGACCGGTTTTTCATGAAAATTCAAATTGGATATCCCACATTTGAAGAAGAAATGGAGATATTAAATCGTTTTCGTGATAAAAATCCTTTTGACTATTTGAATCCTGTTGCAAGTGCGGAGGATATTATAGACATTCAACAAAAGGTAAAACATGTCCATGTGGATGAGTCGGTGAACCGCTATATTATCAGTATTGTACGGGCTACCCGAAATAATGGTGATATTGCTTTGGGTATCAGCCCGCGGGGTTCCCTGGCCCTTTTTCACGCTTGTCAGGCATGGGCACTTTACCAGGGTAGGGATTATGTAATTCCTGATGATGTTAAACTCCTGGCTCTACCTGTTTTGTCTCATAGAATTATCTTAAAGCCGGAAGCAGGTCTAAGAGATATTAGTTCTTATGATGTATTAAGGGAAATCATGGACTCAATTCATGTGCCTATCAGGTAAAAATGATTGGGAGGATGGGCAATGAAAAGAAATATATCGTACCTGTTCCTGCTTTTGTTTTTTTCTATTGCTGCACTGTATACCGGCGATAAGGTCTTTTACATGATAGCCGGTGTTCTTGTTTTGATACCTTTGCTGTCGCTCATTATGCTATTATTAATGGTTTTAAGGTGTAAATATTCAGAAGAAATTAAACAATCGCTATTGATAAGGGGTGAGTATTTAAAGTATTCGCTGCACATACGCAATAGGGATATTTTATTATATCCTTATGTAAAGGTGAATTTTTTCACCGATAATTTTTTTACGGAACAGATATTTAATAGCGAGGTATTTTATATCTTGCCCTTTCGCAATTACAAAATTGAAAAGGAAATATATTGTGAGCATATTGGAGTTTATACTATTGGAATTAAATCACTGGAATTCAAGGATTTTTTCGGGTTCTTCCGCTGGACTTTGTTCCCTAAGGTTCAGCCAAAAAAAATTCAGGTTGTTCCAAAACCCGTAGAACTGCATTCTTTTAAGATTCTTACCGGTTATGGCTTGGATTCTGTTCGTTCGGTTAATAAACCGGGTATGGAAGATTATTCGGAGATTGCGGAAATCCATAAATACACGCCGGGGATTCCGTTAAAAAGAGTGCATTGGAAATTATCAGCCAAGAGAGATGAACTAATGGCAAAAAAGTATTACAGCCCTTATCAGCAGGATGTATTTATTTTCGTAGATATAAGTGATTTTTATTCTGTAAGTAAAAATAACCTGTTTAAAAGAGATATAATCATTGAATCTGCCATTGCAATCATGCGATACTGTTTAAAGAATACATTTTCTGTTATACTTTGCTTTAACGATATGACCAGCAGAAAAATAAAAGTTGTTTCTGCCCATGATTTTCAGTATGTCTCTGATGAATTGCTTCATATGGATACCAAGGCTCACCTGCCTTTTAATGCGGTCCTTGCGATGGAGAATATGGGGTGGGGACAATCCGGCAACGCTATTATAATTACTGGCAGTTTAACTGCTTCAATATATGACGCTGTAGCACGTTTGCAGAAATCGGGGCATAATACCGCGTTCATCTATGCAGCCGGGGAAGAGGATATGGGTAATAGTTCCATAGAACATATGATGGAAAATATGAAATTAAATGGGACAGCAGTGTATAAGGTTAATCATGCGGATAGTATAAAGAAAGTATTGGAGATGTGAATATGAGGAAAAATATGGAGTTATTGATTTATAATATATTTGCAGTTTTGTTTAGCTGGAGCATGGTGTTTTCCATTACCGATTCAATGCTCTTTGGAAATGATCCTGCCGCTGTATTTTTATATTGTGCTGCTGCATTGCTTGTCTTAAATTTATTATTTATAAATTGGATTACTTTGCTTACAGGAGGAATTATATCCTTTATAGCGACTCTTTCCTATGGATACTGGATGGTAAAGATGCAAAGGGTCCCGTGGCTTTTCAGGCAGGTAAGAGATTTTGGAACATGGGTTTATGACTATATAATGGGCTACCAGTATTTGAACGATGTTTATAGTATTTGGTTTACAATTATTATGGCAATAGCCATTACAGCTACAGCTTTTTTTATTATGGTAAAAAGAAACCGGTATCGGATTGCCCTTTTAGGTGGAACTATATATCTTGTAACCTCCTTTTATATGGGAAGAGAAATTAACAAACCTGCCATGATGGTGGGTATTTTTGTATTGATTTGTTTGTATTCCAGGGATGTATTGGTAAATAAATACAGTGATTTATACAAAAGGAACAATAATAATAATCCCTATTTGCTTTGGGCTATGCCGTTAGCAGCAATTATTTTGTTTATATCCTACTTATTATCCGATGTTATATACTATGAAAGGCCCTACTGGTTGGACAAGGGCATTAATTCCTTTTCAGAATGGATTGAAGAACAGGATTTGCTGGGCGAATTCAGGCAATTGCAAGGCAGTGATTTTTCCCTGGTATCCACAGGTTTTCAACCGGACAAGACAATCCTGGGAGGAGATATTAAATTAGACCATAGGCTTGTTTTAAAAGTGAAGGCGGATCACAGAGTATACTTGAAGGGTTCCATAAAAGACTATTATACCGGCTACAGTTGGATTAGCACAAATCTCCAGGAATTTTCTATATCTGATAATAATATTGAAGACTATGTAACGGATGGTTACTTTAGCAGTAGGACATTTCATAATATAGTATATAGGACAAGACATGGTGATTTTCGTGTGCTGAGCAATACTCTAAATATTTATGACAGTGTATTTTTAACCGGAAGGGCGGAAGTGGAGCATATAAATTTTAAAACAAACACATTATTCCATGCAGGTAATCTGATTGAAATAGAGGAGGATAAGTATAATAAGGAATATATAATTACAAATAGCAATGCAGAATTTTACTTTCCGGGAAAACAAAAAAGTGATAACAGATATCGGTATAGGTACAGGATGGTAAATATGAATATACCGCTGACAGAAACACTATTGAAGCGGAGTTCGCAATATATAGCAAATCCTTCGCTTATCATTGATCCTAATGTTCGGGGGAGATATTTGGAGATACAGCAGAGATACACAAATGTGGATAATATAACCGAACGGGTGGCACAACTGGCACGGGAAATTACGCAAGGGTATAACAGCAGGTATGAGAAGGTAAAAGCAATTGAGCAATACCTGAGCAATAATTTTTCTTATACCCTTACGCCGGGACCGGTACCGAAGGGCAGGGATTTTGCAGATTATTTTTTGTTTGATTTGAAAAAAGGGTACTGCACCTATTTTGCAACCGCCATGACGCTTATGGTGCGTTCCATTGGTATCCCTGCGCGTTATGTGGAAGGGTATGTACTGCCCCTGCGTCCCGGAGCAGATAATGTGTATTATGTAACCAATGACCTATCCCATGCCTGGGTGGAAGTTTTTTTTGACGGATTTGGATGGATAAGCTTTGAACCCACGCCTCCTTTTCAAGCCATGCTAAGGGATGAGGAGGCCCAGTCCCTGCTGCCTTCATCCGTTGAGGGTGAAAATGAGCAATATATCGACAGCCTGTTGGGGACGGAATCTCCTGATTCAGAGGCTCAGTCGGAAGAAACTGAGACTGCTGTTGATGCACGGGAAATTTTTATCAAGAATGGATATACAATTCTAATCCTGTTCCTTATCTTGATTGCTTCATTAATTGGTGTTGGAGTTCTGTTTATAATTATAAGGCGGTTGATGTTTTTGTCCCGCTTAAGAAATATAAGACGAATGGATGCCAGGGCAGGGATTCTTGAAATTTATCCCATGCTGTTGAGGGTAGCATCTTTTTATGGCTGTGAACTAAATCCGGGAGAGACGCCCCTGGAATATGCTCAAAGGGTGAATGAACGGTTTAAAGGCTTTTCGCCGGATAGTTTTCGGGATATCACGGAAATCTATGTGAAGGCTAAGTATAGCCGGGAAGAAATGGTCAGCCATGATAAAGAAAGAATGATAAGTTTTTACAATAGCATGGTAGCAGGCCTTAGAGACCGATTAAATAAAATACTTTTTTGCTACTTAAGGTATATGAAGCAGGCCTTTTAGTTTGAAAAATTATAAAAATTTTTTCTTGCGTTTTTTATAGAGACATAGTAGTATTTTATATTATATTTTTACTTTTTATATACTGTGAGATGGAAGGGGCGAAATATGTGGATTATGAGGCTGTAAAACCGAGTGAAATTTTTGGATGTAATGTATTTAATGATACGGTTATGAGGGAACGCCTCCCTAAAGCAACATATAAAGCATTAAAAAAGACGATTGATGAAGGGTTGCCTTTGGATTCTGCGGTTGCAGAAGTAGTGGCAAATGCGATGAAGGATTGGGCGATTGAAAAGGGTGCGACTCACTATACCCATTGGTTCCAGCCTATGACAGGGGTAACGGCAGAAAAGCATAATTCCTTCATATCTCCCACTTCTGATGGGAGAATAATAATGGAATTTTCAGGGAAAGAACTGATAAAAGGCGAGTCCGACGCGTCTTCTTTTCCTTCCGGAGGGCTTAGGGCCACCTTTGAAGCAAGGGGATACACCGCATGGGATTGTACTTCGCCTGCGTTTTTAAAGGAAGATGCATCAGGTGCAACTCTTTGTATCCCAACGGCTTTTTGTTCTTATACGGGGGAAGCACTGGATAAAAAAACACCATTGCTGCGTTCTATGGAAGCTCTTTCAAAACAGGCCCTGCGTATCTTGAGATTATTTGGTGATACCACAACGACGAAGGTGATTCCAACGGTTGGAGCCGAGCAGGAATATTTTCTGGTAGACCGGGAGCTTTATAATAAACGTATGGATCTTGTTTTCACAGGTCGGACACTGTTTGGAGCCAGGCCTCCCAAGGGGCAGGAATTAGACGATCATTATTATGGTACGATTAAGGAAAGAATTGCCTCTTTCATGAAAGAACTGGATGTGACTTTATGGAAGATGGGGGTTTCGGCAAAGACAAAGCACAACGAAGTTGCTCCTGCTCAGCATGAGCTTGCACCCATTTTTACCACTGCCAATATTGCAACGGACCATAACCAGCTGACAATGGAAACAATGAAAAAGATTGCCCAAAGACATGGTTTGGTATGTTTGCTGCATGAAAAACCCTTTGCAGGGATTAACGGCTCGGGGAAACATAATAACTGGTCCATGTCCACAAATGATGGATATAATTTGCTGGATCCTGGTAAGACACCTCATGAAAATGCAAAGTTTTTGGTATTCTTATGTGCAGTAATTAAAGCAATTGATGAATACCCAGAACTGCTGAGGATGTCCGCCTCGAGTGCAGGTAATGATCATCGGTTGGGGAAAAGTGAAGCGCCTCCGGCCATTATTTCAGTTTTCCTAGGTGAACAGCTGACAGACATTTTAATACAACTGGAAAATGGAGGAGTGGTATGTTCCAAGCGCAGAGAAAAGCTGCAAATAGGGGTTTCCACCCTGCCTGTACTGAGGAAGGATAGTACCGATAGAAACAGAACTTCTCCTTTAGCATTCACCGGTAATAAGTTTGAATTTAGAATGGTGCCTTCCTCTGCTTCTATTGCTGATGCCAATGTTGTGCTTAATACCATTGTAGCAGAAGCACTGTCACAAATTGCTGACCGTCTGGAAAAAGCTGAAGATTTCCATGCGGAGGTACAAAAAGTTTTAAAGGAAATTGTGGTTAAACATAAGCGAATTATTTTCAATGGAAATGGATATTCCAAGGAGTGGGAGGAAGAGGCGGCCAGAAGAGGATTGCCTAATATAAAATCAACGGTTGATGCAATTCCACACCTTATTTCTGAAAAATCCATTGCCTTGTTTGAGAAGCATAAGGTGTTAAGCAAATCGGAATTATACTCGCGATATGAGATACATCTGGAAGCATATATCAAGCAGATAAATATAGAGGCCTTGACCATGTTGGAAATGTCAAAGAGACAGATTATGCCTGCTGTTATAAAATATATAAATGAGCTGGCTTCCGGTATAAATGCGGTGAAAGCTACGGGATGCGGTGCAGATACAAGCGCACAGGAAGGATTGTTACGTGAAATATCTGCGGTATTGGCTTCATTTAAGAAGAAGGTTGGAAAATTAGAGAGTTTGGTTTCTGAGGCAGCCGAGATGCATGAAAACACGTATAATAAGGCATGCTTTTATCGGGATAAAGTACTTGTTGCTATGGACGACCTGAGGAATGACGGTGATAAGCTTGAGACCCTCGTGGATAAAGAAGTTTGGCCGATGCCTACCTATTCTGAATTATTGTTTTTTGTATGATAAAGCGCGTGTAAGCGCTTTTTTATTTTATCCATTATATATAAGGACAAATATCTGTTAATTGTGTAGAATAAAATAGAGTACATGCGCAATAAGTTGTCGAAAAAGCATCTTTTTTGATAGGAGTATTTGTGTTAAAATTATTACTTGAGTGTAAAAATATTAATATGCTGAACATTGTATCAGGGGGTAGATCATGAGTATATTGGATTTATTTACTTTATTTGGAGGAGCCGCTATTTTTCTTTATGGTATGAAATTAATGGGAGATGGCCTGGAAAGGACCGCCGGGGAAAGAATGCAAAAGATTATTGAAGCGGTTACCAGCAATAGGCTTAAGGCTGTCCTTGTTGGCGCAGCAGTTACAGCAATTATTCAAAGCAGCGGTGCTACAACCGTAATGGTCGTAGGATTTGTAAATGCAGGTATCATGAGTCTTACACAAGCAGTTGGGGTGATTATGGGTGCCAATATCGGTACCACCGTAACTGCCCAGATCATCCGATTAGGGGATATCAGTGCAAGTGCATGGTATTTTAACTTGCTTAGACCAAACACTCTTGCCCCTGTTGTAGTGGCATTGGGTGTTGGTT
>JAAYHJ010000036.1 GCA_012735465.1 Clostridiaceae bacterium | reverse complement strand
TCGGCACCCAATTTAATGGGATTCTCCAGAGCTCCCTCCGCAACCGGTTTCCATGACTCGTGGATTCTGGTTGCATCTTCGGGTTGTGTTTATGGATATAGCATACCATAAACGGGATACTTATGCAAGAACAATATCGTCTTTACAATATCCTAGTTTGCCTCGTTTTTATTTTAAATAAAAAAGGCTGTAATTGCTACAGCCTACTGAATTTAAGTAAGATAGATATAAGAAAATTAATCAACTTGAGTGGTCAAGAATATAGGCAAAGTCATCTGTTCAACCTGCTCCAAGAGTTCTTCAAGTTCATCTATATGACGATCTTCATCGTTCAGGATTTTTATAAGCATATCCCTTGTTGCATGGTCACCTACCTCACCTGCAAGCACTATGGCATCATTATACGCTTTGATTGCGCTTTCCTCTGCAGCACGGTCATATTCTAATTGCTTTGGAACATCCTCTCCAATATGAATATTATTAAGCTCGGTTACTATAGGCCTTCCACCGAGAAACAGAATCCTGCCGATAAGTTGTTCGGCATGTTTCATTTCCTGTATTGCCCGCTTCTCAAAGCTTTCATGTAACTTACCATAGCCCCAATCCTCGCACATTTCTGCATGTACGACATATTGATTGATGGCTGTAAGCTCATCCGCAAGCAAAGCGTTCAGGGTTTCAATAAGTTTTGGGTTTCCTTTCATAAGTATCCCTCCTGTTTTAATTTTTTTGAAATTGGCTTTTACCTTTCAAGTAATAAATGATAAGCACTAACTGCGTTTAGCGCCATCATTCCCACTCCACAGGTCACACTTTTTTTGCTTCAACTTCTATTTAACTACCCTTGATGCAATATATTGGGGATACCATCTTTCAAACCATAACGTAAAAACACCCATAGCACCGGTTGCGGCATTATTCAGGATCTGCAGCAATACAGTCAAACCTGAATGAAGCAAAAACCATGACCAAACTGCTATCAATATGTATAAGACCCCCCAAGATACTGCCAATATGTAATTTGTTTTCATAAATATCGGATTGTTTAACGCATCTTCACCATTGTAATTATATTTGACATATGCAGCGCATACAGGTTCCCTGGTAAAACAGGATAGCAGCCACATTAAACCAAATAAAAAATATCCGGTCACAATCGATATGATCTGCATATTATTCTGTAAAGCCAAAACTGATAAAAGCGATACGACCCCCATCGAAATCCTGTCATAAACAGTCAGTTCTCTTCTTGCCATAATCAGCGGGGTACATGCGCAAACTGCAAGAACAATGACTGCACCTGCATTGGCATTGACAGATACAGCAATCCAGAATGTTATCCATGGAACCAGCATTGTCATCATCGAAGGCTTTTTATACTTCAGTGCTGGCTCTTTGCTGCCTTCATTATGATTTTCTGATGTCCTCCAGCTCTGCCGAAATATTTGTCCCAATTGATCATCAAAGAAAAATCGCCTGTCACTTTATACATGCCTTTTGCAAGTGCCACATCCCCTCTTATCTCTCCCCTTCCAATAGATGTCCAAACATCCCACGGGGTGTCGATCCTCGTTGTTGCGGATAAACTGCCATCCGTAAAAACTTTGCTGCCGTCTTTGCCCAATAAAATCTGATATGTTTTCCCCAGGTCCGTGTAACAAATTTCCAGCACCCGGTCTCTCCCGTCATAACTGTCCTTATTGTATAAAGCCGCCATCTGTCTGGTAAAGGAAAGGGTTTCATCAACTCTGCCGCCGTCCTCTTTATCGATTCCCCAACTGGCATCAGCCATTTGTTCATATACTTCCTTGGAATACAAAAGCTCCTTCAATTTGGTCCTTGTTGAGTTCGTAATCCCTCCCGATATATATTCGCTGCCGGCTTTTCTTACTATATCCAGGTATTCATCCGTCCTGCCTCTTAACTCCTGAATACTGAACAGTTCTCCCTGGCCGCAGAAAATAGTCTCATAATTGTCTTTGCCACAAATATAGTCAAACATGCTTTTTACACTGTCATAGTTTTTGTCAGCAGAGTAAAAACCGCAGGTAGAAATCAAAATATGCCTCTTACCGCTCATATCATACCTGGAAGGATGGCTGCCGCTTCCTATGCCATCTTCCCTGTCCGTCATAAATGGGAGGCTCATCGGAAGCTGCCTGTCAATCAAGGTCTTGAGCAAGCCCGGAACATTATAGTAATACAGCGGAAAGCTCCAAATAATAATATCTGCCCATAATTCATCCTCTATAACTTTGCTCATGTCATCGTTTATAATACATTTGCCAGGCGTTTTGCCCCAGCAATAAAAACAACCTTTACAGGGCAACAGGTTTAGCCCGGATACCGAAATTTCCTTTATTTCATTATCTCTCATACCCTCCAGAAAGGCTTTGGTAAGTTTCAGTGAGTTGCTGGCTTTCCCTTTTGGGCTTCCGTTTATAACAAGTATTTTCATACCTTAACATCCTCCAGTTCCTTGATGGAGCTATCACACCATTCCGCCAGCATTTTTCATGTAGCGTATTCCATATTCTTTTGTCATATTCCAGTAAACGGAAACTTCAGGATGTGCTATTTGGACTTTATAAGAATTAACAATCTCAAATGTGGCGGAATATCTTTCTTGGGTTTCCAATGCCTTACCTTTTATTTTTAAATCGTTTTATCTTTTCCTGCTAGACAACTCTCCTGCAAAAACACTTTCATGCACAGAGGACTGTTATTATTTCCATAACCATACTACTTCAGCCAGAGTTTGAATTCTTCCCGTCCGCTTTCCGTTATGTAAAATACCTTGTTTTAACATGTTTATCTCTCTATGTCCTACTTGTTAATATCAATATATACCATAAGTTGAATATTGTCAATATACGAGTTGTCATAGGGACGGTAGACTGTACTGATACCCCAATAATTAAAAGGTTGTAGCCCAGTTTGGGGGATTATGGTATTAACGAAAATGCTCCTTCGATTTTGAATATCTTTTAAACAAAGAAATAACCAATAATATTACCGGTATAATAACTTGAAAAGGAAAGGAGTACATGGTCCATTCCTGAGGTATCCATTGGACTCCATGGATATAGCTGTCATAACTCCAAATAGATATAGATACAATTATAGCGGTTACCGGGAGAACAAACACATTATAATCATCAAGTTTGAGCAGCTGGGAAATTGCCATAACGGCTGCATAGGTACATATGCTTATCTTTATACCTCCGCTGATTACCAGGGTTGCGGCAACAATGGGGTCTATCTGAATGCCGGGGATTAATTTAGCAGATATATCAGAAGGGAAGCTTGCCTTTTTTAACATTTCCGGACCTAAAGTCAAAAGATCCCTTACCAGGATAGCAAGAAATAGTACTCCTGCTGCTATAAATGCGAGAAAGGATGTCTTGCGCAACTCCTCTTTCTTATTGATAAAAGGAAATACCATTAATAAAACAATATTTTCCCCGTAAGGAACCATAACACCTGTCAAAGCAGTTTTAAGAATTGGACCGAACCCTTGCTCTAAAAAAGGGAGAAAATGATTAAAATTATACATACCTATTAGAGATAAAGACAATGTAGTTTCAAGTAATATAAGGATAGGCATAAGCAGTTCATTTGTTCTTACTGTTACTTCCAACCCACTTCTGACAGCATAAGCGACACCCAACATCAGGCAAATGATTATAAAAACAACAGGTGTTTCGGGGTAAAGTACTGTAACCATATACTCTCCAAAAAATCTTAAAACTACTGCCGCCAGATGAATAAAATACCAAATATATATAATAGAGACTACGGTGCCAAAAAACTTCCCAAAAGTCTCCAGCAGAATATCAACCAAAGTTTTACCGGGATTTAAAATAGTTATGGATACATATATTAATAGTAGTAGCAAACCGCCAATCCACCCAAGGATAAACGCAAGCCAGCTGTCCTGTTGCGCTGCTGCGGCAGGATTGAGTACGGAAGTGGTACCAAGTAAAAATCCTATAATTAAAAAGAATAGCTGTGTATTAGACATTTCAATTTTTTTCATTCTTTAACCTCCGGGTACAAAAAAGTAAATTATTTTCTCTATAATGGTATGCAATCTCATAGGTGGCTTATCCATAACTTGCAAAAGGCTTAGCACAAATCCTAATAGAATAAGAAAGAAATAGGGAATAATTGTTCTGGCCTTATGCTTTGTTTTTTTTAAATTAGGTATATCAATTAAAATGATGATTAAAAAAACCGCAATCAACCCAATAATCATAAAAACATCATCCTTTATTGAGGTCTTGTTGGTTGAGTAATTAATCCCGGTCGCTTTATTGTGGATGTTACTTGTATATCAACCGTAGCATTACTGAACTCATAATCCCAGTTATCTTTAATCTGTTTCCAATAATCCGGGTATTTAATGTGAACAATTTGTCCAAACCCATATATATCGCTTTTAAACTTCTTCTGGGAAATTTCAATTACTTCTTTAACATTCTTCTTAATAGCATCATTTAATTGCTCTGCTAACATTTTTCCTTTTTCAATTGTAATAATATCTTTCACAGATTGTTGTTCTCCTATATTTCCTATGGCTTCAATTTCTATGCTTAATATAATATGCCCATCCTGTATTAATACATCTCTTTTCCCTCTGGAACGGATAATCTCAATTGCTATTTTTCTCCCTTCTTCCGTTAAAGGGTCGGGAATATTTATAATACCGCTTTTTACTTTATCTGCAACAAGTAGGTAACCTCTTGTTTCTGCTGGATCAAGCCAACCTACTAGCTTATCTTTTTTAAATACAGCTGTACCTGTTACTTTCATATCTCCCACCAAAAGTTCTTTATCTGCTCCATCCTTTTCTTCTATTTCGATGACGCCTATGGTAATATCGTGTCCTTTATGACTCGTTTCACGCAAAAGATCAAACAACATTTTTTTATTTATTTTTGGAAGGGCAATGTCATTTTCCAGGAGACTTGTTATATGGATTGCAGGTATTGTTTCCAATTTACTGTTTGCATGCAATACTTTTCTTGCTGTTGTGCCTTTTGCAATGATGACATATGCCTTTGGATTGATCTCATGGTCACGTTCAAAAAAATCCAATATATCTGAAATTCCTTCTCTTGCAAGCTCCTCTCCAATCACGATTAACTGCAGATGTCCAAAATAAACCTTTTTATTCACAGAAGAAAGAATATTTCTAACCGCTTGAAACACCATATCACCCGTGGAAGAAAAAACTGATACAGCAGACTCTTCAAAACCACCATATTTTCTTGCACGAACCACGGCGGGCTTAACCAACTGCAGTGTAAGCTCTATGGTATCATCTTCTGTTTTGTCCAATCCTGCAGCTACAGCAATGGATACATCAGTTATATCATGGTTGTTCCAGCATCCTGATGTTATAAAAATAAGAAAACAAATATTTAAAAATATTATGCATTTTTTTAATGCTTTCTTCATGCAGCTAATCTTCCTTTTTTCTAAAATTTATTTTCATCCTGTATTTGTTATGCATTGTATTGTTTTGTGTCAGAAGTCTTGGGCGCGTCAGCATTTCCCAAATAGGTACCCGAATCACCGAATCCTTTAGCTCTTCTTTTGATAAGGGTGAAAAAGGAGACATATATGGTACTCCAAAAGACCTTATTGTACATAAATGAATAATAAAAACAACAGCTATTAACCCTAATCCTACCAGCCCCAATACGTTGGCACCAATGAGCAGAGCAATACGGATCATTGGTACAGTGCCACCTAAAGGCGGAAGAACAAAACTGGTAATGGCAGTAATAGCAGTTATTATTACCATTAGGTCACTAACAAGGCCTGCCTCAACAGAAGCCTCGCCTAATACCAACGCACCTACAATGCTTATGGCTTGTCCTATTGGGCGCGGCATCCTAACTCCGGCTTCTCTTAAAAGTTCAAAAATGATTCCCATTAAGAGTGCTTCCATAAACGGAGAAAATGGAATACCTTCACGGGATGATGCAATGGTAAGCAACAGCTTAAATGGTATTACGTTTTGATGAAAAGCTACCAACGCTACGTAAAATGCCGGCAGGAATGTGGTAATTGCCAGGGCCAGCAATCTCAACAGTCTTACTATTGAGGAAAAAATGGGTCTGGCATAATAATCCTCACTTGCTTGTAGAGATTCCATAAATAAATACGGTACGGTTAGAACAAAAGGAGTACCATCGCAAAGAATTGCCACCCGCCCTTCTAATAGCTTGGCTGCAACCACATCCGGTTTTTCACTATTACCTACTGTAGGAAAAATAGATAAGGGTGCATCTTCAATAAATTCTTCAATATAACCTGATTCTAAGATGGCATCCGTATTAATATTATTTATTCTTCTTTTTACCGTATCGATGATATCTTCCCTGGCAATCCCCTTAATGTAACAAATACAAATATCAGTCTGGGTTTGTTCTCCAAGCCGGAATACTTCGAATTTCAAATTGGGATTTTTTATTTTCCGACGTAATAATGCCGTATTATTTCGCAATGTTTCGGAAAATCCTTCTCTAGGACCTCTTACAACTGACTCTGTATCCGGTTCTTCAATCCCTCTCTGTTCCCATCCCTTTGTATCAATTATGATTGCAGTATCATTTCCATCTATATAAAGAACCGTATTACCTGACAGGATGGCATGTATTGTTTCCAAATAATTCTTAGTTTCATTGACCTCACATGCGCTCAACAAATTCTCTTTCAAAATTTTTACCATGCCATGGCTGGTAATACGTTTATTTAGGTCCACTTTTTTTACTTCTGTCATTAAAGATTTTAATACATGTGTTGATATTACTTCTTTTTCCACCAGACCCTCAACAAAAGCAATGATAAACTTGACTTGGGATGATTCCCCCAAAGCAAATTCTCTTATAATTACATCTGCGCAATCAGAAAAAACGTTTTGCAAACTTGATTTTATTTTATCAATGGATTTGGGGATGGGTCTATTAGTATCAGAACTATTATTATGATTTAAATTTCGTTTATTTTCATTAATGGCTCTTAATCTTAAATAATTTAGTTTTCTATATATTTCCCTAAACATATCCACCACCATTCCAAGGAAACGGTTCTCTTGCTTGCAGTCAACTTTTCTTATCCTTTAATACACCTACTCCATGGCGACTGTTCGGATTTCTTAACTAATTGAGCTTTTATCGGATTTTGGTGTATATACTTTATTATTAGATGTCCTTTTACCTTATATTTATTTTTGGCGTTTCATGGTTGTCAGAATGCTTAGCTACTCTCTAATAACAACAAATGAATATGTTTATTCGTTGTAAAGGATTTCTAAAGACTTTTATCTGCTTTCGTTATCATGGAAAATCTCCCGTTTGTTGATGCCTATTATCATTATGTAGTATATCCCATTTTGATTTTTTCTTTTACATGGCGGGGCATATTATCACCATCTCTTTAACATTTCCCCTATAACATGTGTTATAATTTAAACAAATTAAACAAATAATGTGGAAAAGACTGCAGAAGAAAGCGGCTGTTTCTAGTTATAAGTTTTGCAAATTGGTTTTGGTCTCATCAAGGGAAATAAGGTAAGAAAAAAGCTATTATTGCTGTAGCGAGAAAGATTTTAATACTAACATATAAGTTACTAAAATCTGGAGAGTTCTATGACCCAATGGTAGCATCAAGCCAATTCAATCGCTAAGCAATAATAGCCTACTTATGTTTTATCATAACCGCTTCTGTTTCCCAATGAGAAGGGTATTTTTGTTATACTCATTTTTCTATAAAGACGACTTTTGTTTTCACATTAACCGTCCTGTCGCTTCTCATTATTTGATATTCTTTATTTCTCTTAGCATATATTCTGCATATTCAACGGCAAGTTTCATATTGTACTGAAATGCATTTCCGCTTGCGTACTCCTCAAGTGCAGTAATGATGATAGGGTAATACTTAACCGGTAAATTGGCAAGTCCCCACTCACCACCTTCTTTTTTAGAAAGAATGAGATTATCTTTCTGGTACGCAAGTACTCTCGCAAGGTTCAGCGTAACGTACATTGTGTTATCCAGAATATCTTCCTGCGCCCCCTCTATATCAAACCAGATACTATCAAAATAATCTTGCTTGCTTACCTCACCGAATACCTCTTTTATTTCCTGGCCATATAATACCTTGCCTCTATGATTGATGATCATGACATGAGCGGCCAGATCCTTGTCTGCTCCTTTCATTTTCTGAACATAGTCCTTAGGATTGTTTTTATACCAGTCAAGATGAGCGATTGAAAAATGGAGCTCAAATGGTGTTGGATATACAAACGGATTGCAAACACTTTTCTTTACTATACTAAGCTCAATTCCCTTTGCCGGTGCCTCCTTGTTCAGGCTCACCACCATATCCATATACTTCTTCTTTACATCCTCTGGAATTAAATCTTCAACAACAATCAACAAATCCAGATCACTCTTCCCTGCATTAAAACAACCCATTACAAAAGAACCATGCAGGTATACCCCAACAAGATTCTCACCTAGAATTGTTTTATTCAGGTCTACAAATCTAACCAACAAGTTTTTGTACTTTCGCATTATATGTCCCTCTGCAGCAACCAATTTTGAACCTCCCCTATTTAATTGCTATACGTTTTGATATCATTATGCCTTCACTACCCTCTTGTAACAGTAAATGAACTATGCATTATATTTTGAAACAAATCATCGAAGTAAAAGAACCGTTCCTCTATAAAGCTTCCATTTGTTCGCGGACCGCTTTCATCCTGAGTTCAGAGTCGATTTCACGGTCTGTGGCGATAGGGTATATGGGTTTTCCTATATGAAGACGCATAACCGGTTTCCTGCGTATAATTTTCATCAATCCTTTTGGAGGTTCAAAGGTGATTAGCATTGGAACAATCGGTACCTGAGCTTGCGCCGCAAGATAGAATGCACCTTTTTTGAAATCGCGCAGGCTGGTATCATAGGGCTTTAGTTCTCCTTCAGGGAAAAAATGAACAATGTAGTTTTTCATCAAAAGAAACTCCATCTCATCAAAGAAGGTTTTCAGCTCCATAATGCTATCTGGAATGGCAAACCCGCCAAGCACCCGTACAATCTTGCCCGGCCAGAGCGTTTCTAAATTCTGGGGAATTGTGGTGAAAATAACCCTGCGAGGGAAAAACGCCAGGCCAATTAAAGCGCTGTCCAGCAGGTGTACATGGTTGCATACCGTAAGTGCACTTTTCAGACCGCGAAGATTCTTCCTGCCATTGACCTTTACTCCCAAAACAAAACGTGTCCAGAACAACAATAAAGGATAGGCTATTACCATTTGGAATAGGCGGGAAAAGAGCCTAAAAAAAATGCCGCAATAGTATTCATTTTTATCCTTTTTGGACATGGAAGAATACACTTTTTCTATTTTTCCAATACTATGCTCTAAGGCATATTTCTTTCCTAAACGAATATATTTCTTCTCGGCTTCCTTCAACAGCTGTGGATTATCCAGCCAATAATCAATTTTTTCCGCTAATGATTCAGGAGACCCTGCCTTAAAAAGATTCTGGGGACTGAGTGCAAACTGCGTTGCAGCGCTCCGCTTACTGTCGGAAATTATCGGAACCAGCCCGCATGCGAAAGCCTCGATACAGGAGATGCCTTCAATCTCTACATCTGAGGCATGTACATATAGGTCACAATCATGTATAAGCTTAATCAATTCGTCGCGGTTGTAATAAGCAAACACAGGGGGATTTGGAAGCTTGCTCCCTAAGCGACGAAGTTTCTTTTCCCAAGGACCCCTTCCCGCAAAATAGAGCTGGATACGGTCAGCATAACGGGATTTCATGACGGCACGAATCAGGACATCCTGCCTTTTTTCTGGAGAAAGCCTGCCAATCATAAGTATCTTAATTGGATTAAAAGTATGTTCCTTGGACTTGTCGGGAGCAGAAAACGCTGGATGGACACCGTTCGAGATTACGTGCAACCGTGCTTTATATCCATGGCTTCGGAGCTGTGCAGCAATGAATTTTGACGGGCAGTGGATATGTGAAAACCTACGATAGAAAAACAGGTAGAACAAAAAGTATATCAAGTGGGCTACCAGAGGAAACCGTTTAAGACCTATATTAAAAGTAATGTTTTCGGGTTGTATGTGAAAAGCTGCAATTGCAGGTATGTTCATTCTTTTGGCAATTCTCTGAGCTGCGCTTCCGAGTGGCCAAGGTTGATAGATATGCACGACATCAGATCCTGAGATTGCTTTTTCCAGGGTTGAGCGAACCGGTTTTGCAAACAGTGTATTTTGCTTGTGAGCCAGCCTGCTTGCAATTGGGATCTTTAATTCAGGCAGATAAAACATTTCAAAACCGGTGTCATGGTCTTTGCCGCTTTTTGAGGGATCACCAAATGTAATTATGCGGATTTGATGACCTCGCTGGGATAACATCTCAGCAAATCGCATTGCTGAAATAGTGGTCCCATTATTGTTTATATTAAAGGTATCATTTACGAGTGTAATAATCATCAGAAATTTGACCCCTTTCTCTTACGCTGCAGATGTTTGCTTTCCTTAACAAAGTGGAAAAAGAAGCCTCCAAAAAAATAATATACTGTAAATATCATTATTATGCCTTTATAATCTATTTTACCAAAAAAATTGTCAAGAGCAATGCAATATTATTTTACATTTTTATCGCTGATTACATGTTCCACTGAATGGAGATCTCACAGACATCAAAAATGGTGGCGTATACAAACGCACGACAAACTTTTTCTTACAGTTTCCCTTTTTACCCTTAATGTTTTTACGTTTTCCCGAAATATAAAAAGAGAGTTAAAGCCCTATGATACCAGTCCACGAAACTTCAAAAAAGGTACATTCTATCCGGCGGCACAAGCTCGGGTACCGATTAATCAAAGGCCAATCACCTTTGAATCTCCAAAAGGAGTGATGAAAATTATACGCAGGAAACAGGTTATGTATTTCCATAAAGGTTCTCCCATTCAATCTCTCTCCATTAGAAATATATATAATTTAATACATATTAATACATATAATATGTACTTGAGTTTTCAAAAGTAAAGGAGTTTAGGTTCCCATTTGTTTTTGGTTCGTTATCATTAATGGAAACAAGAGAGCCCTCCTCTTACTTCCCCAATTTGTGATGGCTATTCCCAATTACAATCCAATATTACCATAAGAATACTGTTTGTAAATTATTAAAATAAGATTCAATTCAATATACCTACAAAATTCTGTATTTCTTACGGTTTTTCTTGAAAAAGATGACCTAGTAGATTTATAATAATAATTATTATTAAATATACAAGTAAAGGAATGAATTCATTGCAAAAGTCAGAGTTGAAAGCATCTATACTTTTAACATTAGCAGCAGCCATATGGGGATTTGCATTTGTTGCCCAGCGAGTAGGAATTCAACATATAGGGAGTTTTGTATTTACCGGAATACGTTTTGCTTTGGGAGCATTCTCATTAATGCCTGTTATCTGGTACACAAACAGGAAAAAGAACATAACAAAAGGGAATAAAAGCTATCCAAGAAAAGGCATGAGAACAGCTGTTTTGAAAGCAGGAGTCGTAACAGGAATAGTGTTATTTGCTGCGGTAACGCTGCAGCAATTTGGCTTGAAAGATACTACAGCAGGCAAGGCAGCCTTCATTACCGGCTTTTATATTATACTGGTTCCTGTATTTGGCGTGTTTTTTAATCAGAAGACAAATACAAAAACCTGGATAGCTGCTGTATTGGCTATTATTGGGCTTTATCTAATTAGTGTCAATGAAAACTTATACATAGCAAAAGGTGACCTGCTGGTCTTCGCATGTTCTTTTTTCTTTGCTGCACATATTCTTCTAATCAATAAATATACTCAGTATTTGGATGCACTGGAGCTGTCCTTCGTGCAATATTTCGTCTGTTCGTTGATTAGTATGATAATGGCTATATTATTTGAAGACATAGCGATATTTAGTATTTTGAAGGCAGCAATACCTATCTTGTATGGTGGCATCTTTTCAGTAGGAGTTGCCTATACTCTGCAAGCTTATGGTCAAAAGTATGCAAAGGCTTCCCATGCTGCAATAATCATGAGTTTAGAGTCAGTTTTTGCAGTTATTGGAGGTACTCTACTGCTTAAGGAGTCAATGAGTCTTAGAGGTTATGCGGGCTGCCTGCTTATGTTGCTTAGTGTAATAATATCTCAATATAAAGGGCAGGATCAAGAAAGTAAAGCAGTGGGTTCTGAGGTGGTAACCACTCCTTTTGATTCATTTAATAATTCTCCAACATGACGGCTGTTAACAATAATAATGCATTTGTGAAAGCAAGGGAGAAAACCATCCCTTTGCTTCTTTTTTTTGCATAAATTTTATCCCAGCCATAAACCATGCGAGTTTGAGAAGTTGAAGACGTTAAGGGAAACCTATCAGCCTTCTTTTGGCTTCCCAGAGTTATGAGGTTGTTCCAGTTATGCATAAAGTATATTGTCAGACCAACATATAATTTTCACCTGGCTGGAATTCTGTTTCATCAAATCCCGCATCACGGTATCCCTGCAAAATTTGGTTTATATATTCACTACGGGGTTTTTTGTGGCGTTTTTTATATTTATCTGTCATAACATAAGCCATAGCGGTCATACGCTTTCCATCTACACTTACAATAATATCTAATTTATCATAACAGTCTGGGTAACCTTCATAACGATCTAATGCTACTTCATTTTCGCTTGTTATCTCCCATACAAGGGCAGGCGTCTTTTTTCCATTGTATCTTTCAATATTAGCATAATGAGGAAGAGTGAGCGTCCAGTTTTCGAGATATGTTTTCCCTAACACTTTTGCTCCTGGACAACGTCTGCTCATTTGACTTTTATTCATATTGCTGCCATATGCAACATATAAACGTTTATTGAGCTTAAGCTGGTCTACAATTTCTTGCCATGCGGAACTGTGGTCCTCATTCAACAAATCTTTAGCGTTATTACCTCTACACATTAAATAAAAATTATATCTATGCACAATATTATTTACTGCGTTTTGAAACTCGGGACAAATTTCTCGCTCAGTTTCAAGAAGTTTGCGAAGACCACCTTTGATGAAAATCTTTATTGCATCAATTCTTTCTTTCTGCGCCTCATATCCATGCCCGAGAAAACCACACTTCAGACTTGCTTCAAGCGCCCTTTCAAGTTCAGAAACAATATATCTTTTATCAATGAGATACTCTTTCATTAGTATTGCTGTACCATAATAGGTTGGCATATAACAAAAATCTACCCGAGCATCACCTGGAACTTCATATGTATCAAATAATTTGAATGAGCCATCAACATCCTGAAACATAAGCAGTTCATCTAAGGTTAGTTTCGACTTTGGGCTGCTTTCCAACATTTCATTCATAGCTGAAACCATCCCGTAAAGCTCTTCAAAGTTTTGCATGTCAGCTTTTAATCTTCTTAATATCATTTATCTTACCTCCCTCCTTATGCACTGTTTCTGATTAAAATATAACGAAAATATAATGCTATAATGCATGCTCCAAGGGAAAAACATACAATTACATTTCTTCACGTCATTGTAGTTTTTTGATGCCATGGTCAGAAGCTGTACAAACAGAGTATTGTAAATGATTGTCTGAGACCGGCTAATTATCATAGCCGGTCTTTTCTCTATCTACAGGGTACCCTATTCTTGAGCGTTTGCCCTGAAGTTGGTGGTTTTTTAATATGTTTAGTTGATTTACTTGTTCAGTTTCTGATTATGATTATTTAACAAAAAACCAATGATCATTATTATCGCTGCAATTATTAAAAATGCCACAACGCTCATCTTATGCGCAAGACATGCAGCAAAAACCATAAACACACAACCTACTAAAGAAAGCAACGGCATAATATATCTGTTAAATATATTAAGCTCTTTTCCTGTTATCATAAGCCTTATAAATATAGGAATATACATTGCGTAAACAGCAACAATAGGCAATTCGGATGAATCAAAGCTGAAAAATCCAAACCAGCTATTAGTCAGGTTTGCGCCATAGAAATACAGGAGCCAAATACCACATAAAAGCAACCCTAAAATTGCTGAATTATGAGACATATTCGTTACTTCATCAACTTGTGCAAACATCTTTGGTTTTAGGCCAAATCCTCTAACAGCCAGTGAATACATACCACGGGTACACCCAACCATAAGTCCGTTTAATGTTCCCAAGCAAGAAATGATAACGAAAACAAATAGCACCGTTCCACCGGCAGAACCAAAAATAGTTTGGAATGCAAGTTTCGCACCCTTTTCTCCGCTTTGCATAATTACTTCATTTTCCACAGTGCCGGCCAAACCAATATAGTAGAGAATATAGGTTATCATTATAATAAATGTACCTACTATTAAAGCAATAGGTAAGTTTTTCTTTGGATTTTCAAGTTCTGCATTAATGCTTGTGGCAATAATCCAACCTTCATAAGCAAACGAGGCTGCAGTAATAGCAGTAAACAAACCACTGGGAACACTTTCAGATACCTGCGTAAAATTACGAACAGTCATACCATTGGTCAGACCTACAATTGTTCCAACAATAGCCATAAGAAAAAGAGGAATGAGTTTAATGATGGTGGTGCTAACTTGAAATTTACCCGCTAAAATGGGTGAAAGCGCATTCATGGCAAAGCTTGCAACCAAATAAAAACAAGCAATGACCATACACTCGCCGCCTGTAATGTCAAACCCCAAAATCACAGCAGTATATCTTGCAGAAACCCAAGCTAAAACAGAAGTTAATGTAGGATAATAAATGCTTGCCATAAACCAGCCAACAAAGTTGCCATACCTGCTCCCCATAGTTGCCTCAGCATAGTCAACCACACCGTTAACATATTGATACTTGGTCGCCATGATAGCAAAGGTATAAGCGCAACAAATCATAATCAAACCGCCAATAACCCATGCCCAAATACCTTGAACCAAATTCCCGCCGGTTGCAGAAAGGATTTTTTCTGCTTTAAAAAACACACCGCTTCCAATTACAATACCTACCACCATTGCAATTGCTGTAATAAGTCCGTACTTTTTCTCTAGTTTTGCTTCCATTATTACCGTCCTTTTCTTTATATATTATTATTAATTGCTTACCCAAGTTAACATAGTATCACAAATCAGGCAATTTAGGTTTACCTGTATACTTTTCTTTATGTTTACTCCGATCTTTTATTGCTATCAAAGTCCATTTTTCCTGCTTTAATAATTTATCCATTTCATAATAAGAAATGTATTTACCTATTTCCCTAAGTGTCCGTACCTCAGGGTTCTTAGGTATTGCATTTAGGGTTCTTCATACCGTCTGCTGTCTTCGCTGTTTATGTCCCAGCGCGAATCCCTGTTGTACTCGTTCGGGAATTTTAATAACGGTGCGGCAGTACTCACTTAATGTTACAACCCGTCAGTTTGTCTGCTCTTTTCAGAACATTCCGTAAGCTTCAACGCATAAATTACTTTTTACGCTGGTTACTGATTTAGTGGCTGCCCTACCTTTACCACTACAGGACTTTAACCTGTCAGCATTTGCCAGCTTCGCTGGACGCACACATCAGTACCACGCACTCCACATGGTTCAAGTGACCATTGCGATGTCTTCGTCCGTGGGAACATTATATAAATACATTGGGATGTTCCTTAAACTTAAAAACAACATTGACATATTCCCGCAAACTTCGAAAACCCTCAAAAACGGTATAACAGTTTGTCCAATTTTATTGTGATACATGAAGTATGTTATATATTATTCCTTTTTCTGTTTTCACTTTTCGTAAATCATCTATAAAATAAAACACATGATATTTCCATTTATCTGGATTATAAATTACTACATACTCTGCATTTTCAATCTTAGGTATCGCCTCTATGATATGATTTTTTAAGTTTTTTAAACTCTCTTTCGGTTCTATCTCTCTTACTATTTCAAATAAGAAATTATTCTCTTTAATTCTTTGCGTTGTCGTATCAATTAATGGTATTCCGATATTTACACTCTGCCATCCAAATGATGCTATAATATTATCATAAAATCCCTCAAATAAAAATTTATTTAATCCTTCACTATCTTTCCAAAGATACAACGGCGAATAACTATTTTGTAAATTATTATGTATCCCCTTTTCTGTTATTAAATATAGTTTGAACTTTAGACCATAAAATCCATCTGTTTTATAACCATTATCCTTGACTCTCTTCCTTATAATATCCATATCATAGTTACTAGGTAGTATTATTTTATATTGTGATGCAATCATACTTCAACCTCCTTCTTTTTATTATTTTCTATTATTAAAGTTATTCTCTAAATTTATACTTTGATTATTATTAGAATCCAAGATATGTTATAACTTTAATAATCTCATAATCTATTCTCTTTAGCAAGAGTTAAATGATTAAATAACTGCCTTATTTGTCCACCTTTATTTACTTATCTTTGCATAACATTAAGACTAATGTTTCCACATGGTTCAAGAAGACAGGATGTTGGACACAAAAAGGCCCCTCATCCTAAAGTATGATGGGCTTTTTTGTGCGATTTCATACTTTTGGTTGACGACATTCTACTCATTTTCCCATAACATTTATTATGCATAATCTATATTATTAAGGAAATGTGATGCATATGAATATGTTCCGGAAACAGCGCAACATTTACGCCGCACTTTTTGCAATCTGTACATGTTTTATGGCATGGTTTACAGCAAAACATATATTGGAAGCTGTATTTGTTTTTGCAACCTTAAATATCACCTTACTAATGCTTCTTGTAAGGTAAAACCGTCTACTTTACAACGCCAACCTTAGCTGGAACAATCGTATCCTCTCTGTACCATCGGCTATCATCTATGCATCAAAAAATAAGAGAAAAATGGATACGGAAGAAAACATAGTGTCCACCTTCGGTATTCTGGTCGGCAGCAAGATTTACAAGTAGGGCTGTGACGGGCTGCCCGGAATGAGGCTGAATGCCGTTGAAATTGACCGTTCCCGGATTCCGTAATACTGAAAGATCAGTATGGTACAGAAATACCCATCGAACAGGAGGATTTTACCTGGACAAGGTACGGCAACCATCGGTGACACTATCCTTCAAGGAAACTTTTCTTATAAAGACCCCCACTGGGATAAAGAATGCAGGAGAACAGACCATTACAGTAATCTTTACTGTAACTACTCCAGGAGATTATCTGAATCCGCAACTTGAGCATGATGTGGCAGTTACAATTTCAAAACAGCAAATCACCGGAACACTGATTATAACCGGTAATGCTGCTGTTGGCGAAACATTAACCGCTGTTTTCACATCTGAAATAAGCCCCAAAGATTATGACATAATATGGTCTTCAGAAGGAAACATCGTTAAAACAGCTTCAACCTATACCATAACAACAGCTGATCAAGGCAGGACAATTACTGTCAAGGCCGTAGGCAAAGGAAACTACACTGGTGAAATTGATAGCCAGACCGGAATATCAATCCCTCCTGCTATACCTGCAAATCCTCCGGGTACAGGCGGCGGTGGCAATAGTGGAAATAACAATACTTGTTCAGCTTCTACATCAATCGATCCACCGCCAACTCAGGATGAACAGGATTTGGCAACTGAAACAATAACAGGTGTAACAACGACCACTGTAGTTGACCGCGACAAGCTGAGCACATATGTTGAAACTGCAGAAAATGGATCCGGTATTGTAATTACGGTGTCAAAAAACAATACATCTACCGCTTGCCTTCCGTTGGAAGCCTTTAAACCTATGGCTGAAAAAGGTATGTTTCTTACAGTACAAAGTGGTAAAGTATCCATTACTATACCTTCCGCATCCATAGATATTAGTGCAGTAAAAGAACTTTTAAGTTCAGATGTAGAACATGAAGATATCTCCATATCCATTACGATATCACAGCTTTCCCCTGATGAAACAGCTTCGTTGAAATCAGCAGCTGCTACAGAAGAAATGGAGATTTTGGACCCCTTTGTTGCATTCAGTGTCACTGCTTCCAGCAATGGTAATAATGTTGAAATAATAAACTTCAATCAATATGTGCAAAGAAGGTTTGAAATCACGAAGGAAATTGCAGAAAGTGTTTCCACTGCTCTTGTCTTTGAAGAAGACAACACTTTCCGGCATGTACCGACTTCTATATATTCTGAAAACGGTAAATATTATGTCATCGTGGCTTCTCGTACCAACTCATCTTATGTACTTGTATCCCACAATGTATCCTTTGATGATACAATTGGAAAGTGGTACGAAGATGCAGCAAAAGAGATGGCAGGCAGACGGATAATCCAGGGTATTGGCAACAATAACTTTGCCGGAGACAGGGATATCACAAGAGCGGAATTTGCTGCGATAATAATCCGCGCCTTAGGTCTTCCTGCAAAAGGTGAATCTGCTTTTTTGATGTGTCAAAAGATGCATGGTATAGCGGGATGGTTGCAACTGCGACTAAATACGGAATTGTATCCGGACATGGCAATAACAAGTTTGCTCCAATGGATAAGATCACCCGTGAAGAAGCAATGCAAATAATACTTAACGCTTCGAAGCTTACTCCGTTTAAAGGGGTAGAGAAGGCAGTCGACATCAAAGCTTTCAGTGACTATAATACCAGGTCACAATGGGCAGCAGAGGCAGTTGATTTCAACATAAACAATGGCCTGATTGTAGGTTCAGGCAACAAGATAAATCTGAAGGCAAATATCACTCGCGGCAAGGCTGCCACAATTATTTTGAGGTTATTGCAAAAAGCGAACCTGGTAGGCAGCAAATCAATATCCCAAAAGCCTTGAGGCAGCACCTCAAGGCTTTCATTATTTTTAAAACATTTACTGTTTGGCTTAATTCTCGGGGACAGCCGTAAACGTGAGCGGTCCTATGACACTGGCCGATGTTTCCGGGTTTGTTAGTTCAGCTGTAAGGGTATAAGTCACCTGTCCGGAAGTGGTAAATCCTCGATCAACATGGGCCAATGCGGTGACTTTGCGGAAATCAAAGTTCCCTTCCCCAGTGTCAATAGCGCTGTATATTAAATTACCTGTATTGGGCGCACCACGCCAAATTTTAAAGAGAATGGGAGTAATTCGTCCGGGCGGCAACTGCCAACCGACAGCGGCTCGCAGGGATAATTCGAGGTCAGGGGATGTCTGTACAGTTATTGCAGCCAATGTTGTCGTCGAGGCAGTGATTGGGATACTTACACTTCCAGAAGTATTATTAGGCAATGTGAAAAATGAACCCAGTGCCTGAGTAGACCCTGTGATAGTCAATGCACCAACAATACTTGCTGTACGGCCGGGATCAGGAGCTTCCGCAGTTATCACATAGGTTACGGTCTGTGCTGAGGTAAAGCCGCTGTCCACATGTGAGAATGAAGTAACTGCTCCTGTTTCCACATCCGCACTGTCATCTGCGCTGGCTATAAGCGTGCCGGTTATGGGTGCACCGCGCCAGATTTTGAAAAGCATATCCACCTTTGGAAATACACTGCCTGTCGCTATCCAGCAGGCGGAATGCCTTAAAATCACATTCTGACCCGGTTGAACATCTATAACAATGAAACCCACCGGTACCGGAGTCTGAGCAACAGGGATATTAGCGGCGCCAAAAGTATTATTTGGAAGTTGATAATAACTAACAATATTCGAACCTATATCAAAAACAGTCAAAGTAAGGGGACCGATAATTATTTATTGAGAACATATATTAGTACTACATTATATGTAATTATATGTAGGTTTGTCGAAATTGGTTACATTTTCAAAGAAAAACTAATTTAATTAAACTTTAAACTAAAATTTATATAGGACCATATGGATGAATTTATAAAATTACTGACGATATGCAAAATAAAAGTTACTTCAAAAAAACTTAAGTAATTTGCCTATTTTGTGGACAACCTTCAACAAAGGTACATTCATATTACAACAAAAGTTTTCAATACTTACCAATCCAAGGTAAAAGGTACTTATATAAATAAGTAATCGAGAAATGTTCTGTATTAATCCAAATTGGGATCATCTTACATTGGCTGAAGAACTTGAGAAGCTGATTAACTTACCTTTTCAAGAGAAGGAAGGAAACAGGAAGATAGCATTTGAGAAAGTTTATAAGCTTTGCTTGCACCCATTACCAACAAATAGATATATGTATTCGGACTGTAAAGAAACAAAATAGCATTCAATTATCATGTTGAATATGATGGTTACTTATAAGCAAGAATTGTATACTTCAACGGAATACATATATGCAATGTCAGAAGAACCGTCCCCTCGACATTAACAAGCGATAAATCCTGTAATATGCACCAATTGTATATAATAATAGTATTATATAGTATAGATCGATTTATAAGGGCGATAGGGGGCTGGATGTAATTTGAAAAGTATAAAGATCAAACCCAAGATTAAGTTTGCGCAGATAAGTTCAGATATGCCTAATAGTAATGTAACCCGTTCCCACTCGATGTATATAGGAAGAATATACAATGGCCATATATATAGGGTTTTGCTAAAAATACCATTATCAGATATTCCTGAAAATGCAGTCATTACTAAAGCTACGTTAAAAGTCCCATCAATATCTTATGGACATGGTTCTAAATATAAAGCATTTTTGATAACACAGGCATGGTCATTATATACAGTTACGTGGAATAATCAACCCTCATATGATTCTGCTATTTCAATAGAATCAGATGACATAAATACGCCACCTGGGAATGGCCCTAATGTTCCAAGAGATGAGGGGTATGTCAAAAAACGGAAAAAATATAAATTCGATATCACACAAATAGTGAGAGGCTGGATGAATGGCACAATAGAAAATCATGGCTTGATTTTAAAAAACAAAGAAAACAAAAATTGCAGATATTTAAAAATTTTCACTGATCAGAGCAGTAATTGTAAACCTGTTGTGGAGATAAAATATTATCTGCCGTGTAGTTGCATTTGTGAAGTAATACCTACTCAATTTCTTGAATCTATTGAGACCATTCAAGTAACGGATCAATTAACTTACACAACAGTGAAAGATATATCGTTGACTAAGACAGTTACGGTTTTTGTAAGTAATATAGGAGCAAGTCCAATAATAGTAACATTGGAAATCAGTCCTGACGGTATCAATTTTGCTAAGGATAACAGTATTCAGGTTGAACCGGGTACAAATGCAGCAGTTGTTCCTTATATATTTGCAAAATATCTTAGAGCTGGACTAAATACAACCGGTGGTACATCTACGGCTGTAATATGGTATCAAATGCAAGAATAATTTTAAATATACATAAATGTGAAAAAAGATGAAGTAATCAATCTTCATCTTTTTTCACATTTATGTCTATTTAACCATAATATATACTAAGGTATTTATAATTAGTAAATACCAACACATTTAAAAGTGAGGTGAAATCAATGCCTAATCATCTTGTATTTAACAATATAGCTTCGCAACTCCAAGCCCAAATCAGTGGTCAGGACAGCAATGGAATAGTACGAAAGATTTTAACGGATTCAGATGGTCGCTTACAGATTGGACCTGTTACTGTAGCAGCAGCAGAAACCCTTGATATAAGGCCGTTGTCAGGTGCCACTGACAGTATCATGATAGCCAATACAGAGGTTACAATTACAGCCCAAGGCCTCGATATCAGAAATCTGTCCGGTACTACTGACAGCGTTATGATCGCAAATACAGTTGTTACTGTAGCAGCAGAAACCCTTGACATAAGGCCGTTGTCAGGTGCTACTGACAGTGTCATGATAGCAAATACAGAAGTTACAATTACAGCTGAAGACCTCGATATCAGAAACCTCTCCGGTACTACTGACAGCGTTATGATCGCAAATACCATTGTCACTGTAACAGCAGAAGCCTTTGACATAAGGCCTTTATCAGCTGCTACAGATAGTATTAATTTGTCAGGACGCTTGTTTACTGAGAGCAATATGGCGTTAGATAGTGTAACAGATTCAGGTGCAATATTTGTCCAGAATACAAGCGAAAACAGTATGTATTCATTCTTTGTATATAATACAGGTAGCAACACCCTGACTGTGGCACTACAGATAAGTCCGATAGATGATGATGAGTACTATTTATTTGATGGAGGTATTGAATCCTCTGTAGCATTAGCTCCAGGTGACAAAACGGTGCTGGTTGCTGAAAAGTATCTGAAATACACCAGGTTGTTCTATGACACAGGTGGTGAAGCATGCACTTTTGTAGTATATTATAATGCTCATGTTTAATGATTCTTTTTAATTATTCTTGCAGATCAGAGGGTAAAAGGGAAGGGTATATCTTGCTTTTTACCCTTTTTCCCTTGTTATCATTAACACAAATTATATTACATTAATATAATGATCATATGAAAGATATAAATCTTATAGTATTTGAGGGATGGATCATGGAAAGGAATAAAACCGTTAGTCTTTGTATGATTGTAAAAAATGAATCAAGGTATTTAGGAAAATGTCTTGAAAGTATAAAAGACCTGGTTGATGAGATGATTATCGTGGATACAGGGTCTACTGATAATACGGTGGAAATAGCACGAAAATATGGTGCAAATGTATATAGTTATGAATGGGATTTTAATTTTAGCAATGCGCGGAATAAATCCCTTGAACATGCAACTATGGATTGGATCTTATTGATGGATGGAGACGATGAATTCGACAGAAATGATACAGAAAAATTCATACAATTGGTTAATACTTCTCAAAAGGATGGTCACTTTTTTATTACTCAGAGTTATACAGGTGAAAAGCCGGGCAAAGATATTGTAAGTAATCTTAATCTCAGACTATTAAGGAATAATGGTAAATATAGATTTGCAGGTGCCATTCATGAGCAAATTACCACCAGTATGGGAGAGATGGACTATAGAAATTTTACAACGGAAGAAATACATATCTTTCACTATGGATATCTGACAGATGTAGTAAAGGAAAAAGAAAAACGTAATAGGAATATTTCCATCATTCAAGAAGAATTAAAGAAAGACCCATATAACGGATTTCACCTATTTAATCTTGGAAATGAATATTTTGCACTCGGAGATAATGAAAAAGCTTTAAAATACTTTGAACAGGTATATAAGAACATTGACTTTAGTATAGGGTATTCTTCAAAGTTAGTAATAAGACGCATTATGTGTATGGAAGAATTGGGACGATTTGAAGAGGCTTTAAAGGCTATTAATGAGGGATTGCAGGCTTATCCGATATTTACGGATCTGGAGTACTTAAGGGGTTGTATCTATTATAAGCTAGGACGATTCAGCCTTGCAATAGATAGTATGAATCGGTGTATTGACATGGGAAGACCACCTTTACAACTTGAATTCTTAACCGGTTGTGGTACCTATAGGCCCTATGAAGTATTAGGCGAATTATATTACCAACTGGAAGATTATCATAAGGCTTATCATTGTTTTGAGAATGTTTTGGTTAAGAACCCATCTTTTCATTCACCTATTTATCGTATAGGCAAAATCCTTAAAAAAATGTATGGTAATGAACGTTATGTATCCTACAAACTATCAAAGTATTTTAATTTGGAGTATCAACCTAATCTTGTTTTAATAGCAAATGTTCTGATGAATGAAGGGTTTTATACCTCAGCAAATGGATACCTTGAAAAGGCGTATGAAATGAATCCTTCTGATGTTAACACTATCTTTTTGATGGCAAAAAACATGGCGTATCGGAAACAACCAGATAAAGCCATAGATAAAATCATGTCCATAGGGGAGAAAAATTTGGAAGTTGAAATGCTTAAGCATGTTTTCGTTTGGAGTCTTGTATGTCGGGTTCAAGATATAAAGTATATTCTTAATTTACTGGAACAATCAGGCAACACGATAATATATAAAACCTGCTTACAGCACTATTATGTGTTTTTGGGAAATACGGACACTGTTTTTAGTAAACAAGACCCACATGAAAAAATTCTTCAAATCTCAATGCAGTTGTTGTCGGAATTATTAAAAATGCAGGAGTTTGAGTTGTTTGAAAGGCAGTTGAACGTATTGAACTACATTGAATCTAAGAATGTACTACTTCAACTGGGTAAGTTGTATTATAATCATGGATTTATGAATATGGCCGTGAAAGAAATATTAAGATCTGTCAAGGAACTGGATACTATTGATCGAGAGGGAATCGATATTCTTTATAAGGAGTTTAAATAAGATTAAAATTCTTGGAGGGCAGGATGGAGATGAAAAGGAAAAAGCAAAAGGTGTTGATTGGAAGTGCAGTCAGGCAATCTCCTGAAATATTGAAAGAATTTTTGGAATCATTAAATGAGCTGGATAAGGATAATTACAAGGTAGACTATTATTTTATTGATAATAATGATCAGAAAGCCTCAAAAGAGTTATTGGAAACCTTTGCAAAATCATTGAATTCTTCAAAAGGGCAAAGCAATAAAAACAGATCAAAAGTAATCATCCATCATGAAGAAAATGATGACAAATATGAATGTAATGAGATAACACATCATTGGAATCACAAGCTTATATGGAAGGTAGCAGAATTTAAAGATAGAATACTCAAATATTCTTCAAAAAATGATTATGACTTTGTTTTCCTGGTAGATTCGGATCTTGTACTTCATCCTAAAACTCTAAAACAACTCGTAGATTCAGAAAAAGATATTGTATCCGAAATTTTCTGGACCAGATGGAAGCCTAATACACAAGAATTGCCTCAGGTATGGTTGTATGATCAGTACACGATGTATAAAAACCCGGCAGGTTTAAGCTTAAATGAGAAAGAAATCCAAGCTGCAACAGAGTCTTTTCTGCAAAAACTTAAAAAACCGGGTCTATATGAAGTGGGTGGACTAGGTGCCTGTACCCTTATCAGTAAAAAAGCCATACAAAAGGGCGTTTCATTCAAGGAAATCAACAATATTAGCTTTTGGGGTGAAGACAGGCATTTTTGTGTTAGAGCTGCTGCTTTGGGATTCAAGCTGTATGTTGATACACACTATCCTGCTTATCATATTTATCGTGCGAGTGATTTGAATGGTATTGACGCATATAAGAAAAATCAGGCAGTTAGGGCGGTTGATAATCAAGAAGCACAGTACATGTTTGTTTATGATAAAGAAACTCTTGCAAATGCAATAAAGCATTTTTTATTAGGGTATATGTATTGCGATTATAGAATAATTACCGGTTATGAGGAACATAGCTTAATATTTCCCAAATATGCAGCAAGGTTTTCACAAGTGCGTGAAAAGATGGTAGACTGGCTGATTGAAAATAAGGTTATTTGTTCTGCTCAAATTAAAGATATAGAATTACCTGCAGATATTACGGAGAAAGGTCAAGTTTTTGCGAAAGTTAAATTTACGCTAAAGGGACGGAGCATACAAGGAGAATTTGAAAAGCAATATTTATGTAACATGTTTTTGGATAGGTTTGCGAATGACTGGAAAATAAGTTTTTTTTCTTTTTATAATGACAAAGGTATGAATATATTAGGTTTTACGCTTGCAGATATTTTACAGGAAAGAGAACGTAGAAACAAGGAAATCGGTAATAAGCTCACGTTGGCTATGATGGTGAGAAACGAAGCAGGTAATTTATTAGAGCGCGTATTATCCCATGCCGCCAAATACATAGATAAAGCAGTTATTCTGGACGATGCCAGTGATGACAATACGGTTGAAATATGTGAAAAGGTGTTATCCGGAATACCTACGAGAATTATTTCAAACCGAGAGTCCGGTTTCCGAAATGAAATCAATCTGCGAAAGCAACTTTGGGATATGACAGTTGAAACCGACCCTGATTGGATATTATGTCTTGATGCAGATGAAATATTTGAAGACAGCATAATTGATCATATTGGGAGTCTGATCAATCAGCCGAATTTTGATTACTATGCCTTCAGGCTTTATGATTTCTGGAATGAATCACAATACAGAGAAGATAAACTATGGCAGGCTCACCGTTTCTACAGACCTTTTCTGGTGCGTTACCAACCAAATTTTGATTATATCTGGAATGAGAAACCACTGCACTGTGGCAGATTTCCTATGAATATCACTCAACTGGAAGGATGTCAGTGTAATATTCGTTTGAGGCATTATGGGTGGGCCACACCTGCACTACGAGAGAAGAAGTATAAAAGGTACATGGAACTGGATCCGGAAGGAATGTACGGGAACATAAACCAGTATCGTTCCATACTTGATCCCAGACCAAATCTTATAGACTGGAAGTAAAGAATTAAATGGACAAAATATTTGGTTGAATTTTGATAGAAAATGTCGTTCCGAATCAATTCTTTTTAAATACGTAAATCATGTGATTAAAAAATGTCAAAGGAACCGTCAGACCGTGCTGATACCCCAATAAATGGAGGCTTCTTTGGCCTTTTTGGCCTACAATATGAAAAGAGTAATAAATATACTAGGAGTTAAGGAAATATTGAAAGAGAGGAGGATGTAAAAATTTTAGTGTATAAGATGATAAAATAGCTCCTTCTTGGCAAGAATTAGAAATATAAGAACCAGGGAGGAGATTATTTTATGTCAACATTAACAAAGGAACAAATTAGGGATATTATTAAAGGAAATAACTTTAAGAGTGTAGGAGAGATTAGTGCATATCTAAAAGATATCTTTAAAGATCTGATTCAAGAAATGCTTGAAGCTGAGCTTGAAATAGAATTAGGATATTCGAAGAATGATGTAAAGAACAAAACAACTGACAATAGCCGTAATGGATATAATCAAAAGACTATCAAAACAGAGTTTGGAGAAATACCTATTCAAATACCAAGAGATAGGAATGGAGAGTTTGAACCCAAAATCATACCTAAATATCAACGTAATGTATCTGGTATTGAGGAAAAAATAATTTCACTTTATGCCAGAGGAATGTCAACTAGAGATATTGAAGAGCAAATTAGAGAGCTATATGGAATCAATATTTCTGCAGAAATGGTAAGTAAAATCACCGAAAGGATCGTCCCAGAAATTAGAGAATGGCAACAGAGACCATTAGAACCAATATACCCATTTATTTTTATGGACGCGATTAATTACAAGATTCGCGATGACGGACATATAGTGAATCGTGCTGCATATGTTGTATTAGGTGTTACCATAGACGGTACGAAAGATATTTTAGGCATATGGATTGGTGAGAATGAAACTTCTAAGTTTTGGCTAGGTGTAATGAATGATCTAAAAAATAGAGGCGTGGAAGATATTTTACTGTTTTGTGTTGATGGTCTTACGGGTCTTAAAGAGGCAATAAATGCAGCTTATCCAAAAGCCGAAATACAAAGATGTATTATTCACCAGTTACGCAACTCTTTTAAATATGTATCATATAAAGACTTAAAGGAATTTAGTAAAGATTTTAAGAATGTATATAATGCAATTAATGAGGAAACTGCGATGGAGAAACTTGAACAAGTCAAATAAAAATGGGGGAAGAGTTATCCTTATGCTATACGTAGTTGGGAGAATAATTGGGATGTAATAAGTCCATTTTATAAGTTTCCGGAAGAAATACGTAAAATTATTTACACTACTAATATAATTGAAGGTTTGCACCGGCAGTATAGAAAAGTTACTAAGTCAAAAACGATGTTTCCATCCGATGCTTCTTTAGAAAAGATGCTGTATTTAGCATCGAAGAATGTAATGCAGAAATGGACTCAACGTTATAGAAATTGGGATAGAGTATTAAGTCAGCTATTGATCCTATTCCCAGG
>JAAYHJ010000035.1 GCA_012735465.1 Clostridiaceae bacterium | reverse complement strand
TGGGTAAAAAAACTCCAATATCAACAAATTTAAAGGGCACACTACGCAGCGGGTATGTGATATAGCCCGTTGTATCAAAAAGATGGGGATACCTTTAAGTTTAATTATCCTACAACAAATTGACACTATCTACTGTTTTGGTCAAATACATATTTATTATTAGTATTTTATTATCAGAAATAAAAAATAAGTGGAAATAATAAATAAACACCTCTTGTTTTACGAGGTGTTTATTTAAGGGTTTTTAAGCTGTCTGTGTTTCCTTTTTAAAGTTTTCAACAAAGACCATTTCTCCCATTCCGCGTTCTAAATTAACCTGATATATTCGTTTTGAACCAAGCTTTTTTGCAATTAATTCTGCGGCTACCTGAGGATCAATCCTCTCACCGCACGTAAACACATCAATACTTGCATACCCATGCTCAGGAAAAGTATGAATGGCTAAATGAGATTCGGAAATTATAACCACTCCTGATACTCCCTGAGGCGCAAATTTATGGAAAGCAACTTCCCTGACTTCTGCTCCTGCCTCTAGTGCAGCCTCTACCATTACTCTTTCCACTAATTCTCTGTTGTCCAGGAACTCGCTATTACACTCCCATAGTTCCATAATACAATGTCTTGAATAAGTATTCATGATATTGTCCCCCAATCATTTATATTTTTTTTCCACCACGGGGGAAGGTCAGTCCAACCGATGCCCTAATCCATAAAGGATAGTTAGTACAGCAGATGTCCCAACCCTTTAAGCGGAATAATATTTGAAGTGTTTAAATAAACCAAACACTTCAAATCACTTAAAGAATATAACATATATCTCTAAAAAAATCAAATAATTTTTTAATTTTTTTATTTTATCTTTTTTATTAATATTGTATAATATAAGTGTAAGTAATGTTCATCTGATAAGGAACTTTGCTTTTCATTTTTCGAAAGGAGCATATCTATGGAATATGACCGAAGGCAAAAAGGTGATTTATTCAACCTGGACAGCGCGGTCCCTATATCAGCAACAATGGCAAAGAAGTTGCTAAATATTTTATCTGCAGAAAGCACTCTGATGTCTGTTGAAACTGACAACCGTACACACTGTTCTGTAAAGCTCCACTTACTTGCAAATCCAATTGACTATTACAAGGAAATGAATAAGATAATCTCGAGAGCGTACAAGTTGAATGGGAATTTGAATAAGTACAGGAGATATAAGGAAAATTCTCGTATTTTTAACAGCGTTCATATAATTGAAATGAACGGGGTCAATTATCTTGATTTGCAGTGGAGAAGTGCTAAATCTTTTATTGATATACTAAATAACCATAATTCCGTTTAACACATAAGGCCCTCATGCGGGAGGGCCTTTGATTTTATCAAGCATTTAGGGGGAAAGATGATGAAAAAAAGGACCGTAATAATACAAACCTGTATAATTGCACTGTGCATAGCCATGACAATTACCGGCTGCGGCAAAAAACAAGAAGTACAAAGCACTCCTTCATCTGCAGACAATGCTGCCCAGACTGCACAAACAAGCAGTCCCGATTATACTTTTCAACGCACCGAAGCCGGTGGCACACCCGAGGAAGCACAGGACAACGGTAGCGCAGAGGGTAGCACAAGCAGTATTACAAGCAGCGCTGGGATAGGCATTAATGGCATAATGGGGGACAGGAAAATCATTTTCAACGCATTTATATCGTTGGAAGTTGAAGAATTTGATACTACCTACAAAAAGATTATTTCAATTGTTCAAAACTCCGGAACAGGATACATGGAAAGTTCCAATAGCCAGTCCATAAAAATTGCATCCAATCCCGATCGATACAAGAGAGAAGGCACAATTGTCATTAGGGTGGCTCAAGACCAATTCAACAATGTGCTGGATGAAATTAAATCCATGGGGACCGTATTAGATGAAAGGGTAGATTCAAAAAATATCACCGGCGAGTATTATGATACCACATATCGTACAAAAATGTATGAAGCAGAAAGAGACAGAATAATGGAATATCTTAAAGAAGCCAAAGACCTTGATACGATGCTTAAACTAGAACGGAAACTAAGCGAAGTCACATACGAAATTGAACGATTAAAAGGTACCTTAAGGAACTGGGATAATCTTGTGGAGTTTTCCACGATAACCATCGAAATTAAAGAAAAAGTCCCCGAAGAAATAGCAAAAAAGCAGTCTAGTACTTACGGACAAAAAATGCTTAATGCATTAATTGACAGCTCTACTGCAACCATAAGGGCTGTAGGAGATGTGATAATTTTACTTGTTTCACTTATTCCCGTGCTGATAATCCTGGGAATTTTATACCTTATACTGAGACCTGTTATTAAAAAATTCTTGAAAAAGAACGATAAAAATACAGACAAAAATGTAGAAAGTTAATAATATTACCATTTTTATCCACAGATGTTGATAACTTTGTGAATAACTTTTACAGAATAGGTGTATAACTTTGCTAACCTAAAATTATACACCTTTTTTGTTTATTGGAACGATTGTATCCGTCCTGTAAACACAAGAACACCCATAATTACCAACAACGTTCCTGCAATTATGTTTATAAGCTTTTGATACTTATAAACAACTTCAAATAAGGCTTTTAACCTTTCAAATAAAAATGCGGATACTATAAAAGGTATCCCCAGCCCCAGGGAATATACCAATAAAAGCAGGATTCCTCTAACCACCGTTTCCTCGTTTCCTGCCATAAGTAATACAGTGCCAAGAATATAGCCGGTGCAAGGAGTCCAACCCAGGCTAAACACCGCTCCAAATATCATGGAAGAAAAAAAACCCGGTTCCTTTAAATCCATTTGAATCCTCTTCTCGCGGTTTAAAAATCCAATATTAAATACGCCTAGAAACAACAATCCAAAGAGTATGATTACCGCACCGCTTACCTTTTTCATTATACCCATATGGCTGCGCAACATTCTTCCAATGGCTGTGGCTGACGCTCCCAACAGGGTAAACACAATTGTAAAGCCTAAAACAAAGGCTACGGAATTAATCACCATTTTCCAGCGTATACCTTTGCCCTCTAACTTTTGGGTTGTTCCTCCTGCCAGGTATAAAAAATATATGGGAATCATCGGCAAAAGGCATGGAGAAACAAAGGTGAAAAATCCTTCAAGAAATGCCATGGTTACAGGTACATCCATGAGTCACACCTCATTATTAATATATTTTACACATACCCCTTATGGGTATTTTATCATATCAACCATGCGCCTGCAATAAATATAAATAAAAAATTCCTGTTATAAGTAACTGTTTTAAACTATTTTATTAGACCTTTTTATTAATTATCCGTATAATATGTTTTAGGTAATGAAATTAATTAAAGGGGGAGGTAACGCTTTGGATTCACTGAAAGAAAAATTTGAACAATATAAACATTTTTCCATATTAAGTTATTATATAGTTATTGCAATACTATACCATACGTATGAAAAAATAACCATCCCCAAGTACTTTATGTATTCAAGATTAGACGATTATATTCCCTTCGTGAAAGAAATGGTTATACCCTATCTCTTTTGGTATATTTACATAATTATAGCGTTGGTATATCTGGGACTTACATCTAAGAAGGACTTTTATAATTTGTGTGCTTTTATGTTTATCGGTATGACCATTTGCTTTATTATTTATGCCCTTTTCCCAAATGGTCAAAAACTGCGTCCGGTAATTCATGGCACTGATTTCTTTTCCCGATTGGTAGCCTATATCTACATGGTAGATACCCCTACCAATTCGGCACCCAGCATGCATACATTGGATGCAATTGCTGTACACGTTGCCTTTATGAAATGCGATGCCTTAAAAAAGAAATATGGTATTTTGACCCTTTCTTTCATCACAATGGTTTTGATTATCCTATCCACTGTGATGCTTAAGCAACACTCGGTCCTGGATTTAATTTACGGCGTCGCCTTAAGTCTTGTTCTTTATTTAATCATATATAAGTTCAATCTGCTTGACCATTTTATCACCGAAAGGTCTTATCATAAAATTTCATGATGACACAAGAGAGGCCTGCCAGGTAAAAAACCGGCAGGCTTCTTCATTTTTATCCTTCTGTCTCCGGTATAAATGTTGCGCAATCGGTGTCTTGAGAGTTGGCAGCATTTCTGGGCTGAACTTCTATCATCTCTGCCGCGCAGCGGTCGCCTTGCATGTAGTAATGGCAAGTATTTACCACGCACTTGACTCCTTCATTAGGACGGTTCATCTTATTTACTTTCATCTCATTTCCTCCTGTTTAAAAGACTAATCTACAACATTAGTGTTTGTAGAATTAAGTCTTTTAATACACGCGATAAAACCGTGTAAGCTTAATTAAGACACGGCAGAGGTTTGCAGCTTTTCTACAAATCTTTTACCATACTCCCTGCAGCGCTCCAATGCTTCTTCATCAGGATTCCATAGTTCTTTTATTCCCTCATCCACCACTTTAAAACCTGCCTTGCCTATTTCTTCCGTAATAATTTTGGTATTTTCCCCGCTCCAGCCATAGCAGCCAAAAGCTGCGGCAGCCTTGTTTTTAAAGCCCAGGCCTTTAATCATTTCAAGTATTCCTGCTGTTGAAAAGGATATACCCTTGTTGATTGTAGGAGAACCCACCAAAATCGCTTTTGATTTAAAAACTTCTACTATTACATCATTTTTATCGCTTGCAGAGACATTGAATAATTTAACTGTCACATCCTTGTCAACGGTTTTTATCCCTTCTGCTATCGCCTCGGCCATTCTTCTCGTACCATCCCACATAGTATCATATAGAAGGGTTATTTGATTTTCCTGATAATTGTCAGCCCATTCCAGGTACTTGCTTACAATTTGGGAAGGATTATCTCTCCATATGACTCCATGGCTTGTACAAATCATATCAATGGGATAATTTAAGCTTAATACTTCTTCAATCTTTTTCTTAACAAAGATGCTAAAGGGGGTCAATATATTGGCATAATATTTAATTGCCTCCTGATGCAATTCCGCATTATCCACACGGTCATTAAACAACAGCTCTGAAGCATAATGCTGTCCAAAGGCATCATTGCTAAAGAGTATGTTGTCACCTGTCATATATACAAACATCGAATCAGGCCAATGCAACATCCTTGCTTCTATAAATACCAGCTTGCTTTCACCAATATCCAAGACATCACCGGTTTTAACCTCAACAAAGTTCCAATCCTGATGATAATGCCCTTTTATTGACTTTACCCCATTCTTTGTACAATAAATCGGCGTATCTGGTATTTCTCTCATCAATTCTTCCAGGGCACCGCTGTGGTCTATTTCACCATGGTTCATTACGATATAGTCTATTTCTTTTAAATCTATCTCTTTTTTTAGATTATCAACAAACTCCTTTGCAAAGGGTTTCCATACCGTGTCTATGAGTACCGTTTTCTCATCCCTAATCAGGTAGGAGTTATAAGATGAGCCCCTATGCGTCGAATATTCGTTCCCATGGAATTTTCTAAGCTCCCAGTCAATCTTTCCGACCCACGTGACCTTTTCATTTATTTTATAACTCAAACCCTTCACCTCCAAATCTCAAAATCACAATAATATATTACCCAGTTTTCCATGCAACAATCAAAAAACATGAACCAGCATATTTGTGTTAACCATGCAAAAAAATATTGTATATGGTGGTAACTTAATGTAAAATAAATGTACTTAACAGAAAAGTTTGTACTATTTTGATAATTTTAATTGTAAATTAATTCAATAGGCAGGTGATCAGTTTGAATATTGCAATCGTTGGGGCTGGCAAAGGGGGGAACCAATATCATCAATTCGCTAAGTTCTGTTGAAGGCATCCGCATTATTATTGTGGTGGATAAGAACCTTGATGCACCCGGTATATATTTGGCAAAGCAATTAGGAATAAAGGTCTCTTCATCAATAGATGAGATATGCAAATATGATATTGATATAATCATTGAGGTCACGGGCAGCAATAAAATATCCCAATTATTACATGAAAAATACGGAAATAAATGCAAGATCATTGACTCTGTCGGTGCTTTCCTGGTAATGACTCTTGTAGAAAAAAACATTGTTACATTAAAAAAATTAAACGATCAGATTACCGCTATCAATAATGCTTCAATAACTATATACGAACGCATTAAAGAAATATCTAATTCAATTAGAAATGTTCATAACGTATCAAAAAATTTATTAAATTCCGCAAAAACATCATCAGAGTATATAAACAAGAGTGATTCTATCATACAATACGTCACCAGCATCTCTAAACAAATCAGGATACTGGGCCTCAATGCTACAATCGAAGCTGCACGATCCGGAGAACATGGCAGAGGCTTTTCGGTAGTGGCTAATGAAGTTCAAAAATTATCTATCTCCAGTGAAAGCTGCGTAAAAGAAATCAGTAATATATTGTCAAAGATTTCTAACGAAATGGAAAATATAAGCAAAGAAATTGACGAATTAAACAGATTATCGAGTATACAGTTGGAGGCACTCAATAGGGTAAATTTAGCAGTAGACAACCTTATAGCTGAAATCAACAATTAATGACTGTTCAAACCAGTCTTTTTTTATACTCCCAAAATCCATGCTGCCAAGTAAAAATATGCCATTAACGCTACCGCATCTACAATAGTTGTAATTAAAGGACTTGCCATAATTGCAGGGTCTAATTTTAATTTTTTAGCCATTATAGGTAGTACACCGCCTACCACTTTTGCTAAAACAACAGTCAAAAATAAGCTTGCACAAACCGTTGTGGTTATCTTTATATCCGTAGTTTCAAAGTAATATATTCTTATAAAGTTTACTGCTGCCAATATAAGACCAACAATAACACTTACCCTGAGTTCTTTCCATATTACTTTTGCAATATCCTTTAATTTTATTTCTTCCAGGGCAAGACCCCTGATAACGAGAGTGGCCGATTGAGAACCTGCATTTCCACCCGTGTCCATAAGCATAGGAATGAACGCAGCTAATACAACAACTGATTGCAGCACATCTTCAAATTTTTTAATAATGTTTCCTGTAAAAGTAGCAGAAATCATAAGTATTAACAGCCATACAATACGGTGCCTTGCCAGTGTTAAAACACTGGTTTTCAAATATTCTTCTTCCGAAGGTTCAATTGCGGCCATTTTTTGAAAGTCCTCGGTATTCTCTTGTTCAATTATATCCACTACATCATCAATGGTTATAATACCAACTAACCGGTTCTCATTGTCCACAACAGGCATTGCCAAAAGGTCATATTTTTTAAACAATGCCGCTATTTTTTCCTGGTCATCATTGGTTCGTATTGATATGAAATTCGTATCCATGATATCAGCAATAATGACCGATTCTTCAGCCAGTATCAGCTTACGTATGGGTATTATCCCTTCCAATATGCGGTTTTTATCAATTACATAGCATACGTCTATGGTCTCTTTATCAACACCTGTTTTTTTAACATGCTCCAGTGCCTGCTTAACGGTCATACCTTTTTTAAGGTCCACATACTCAATGGTCATTATGCTTCCTGCCGAATTATCAGGATAATTTAAAAACTGGTTAATGAGCTTTCTTTTATCTTCACTGGTATTCTTAAGTATCTTCTTAACCACATTTGCAGGCATTTCTTCAATTAAGTCCACCGTATCATCCAAAAACAAATCGTCAATAATATTCTTTATCTCTGTATCAGTAATAGACTCAATGATATACTGCTGCTGCTCATAAGAAAGGTAAGTAAAAACATCGGCAGCAATCTCCTTTGGAAGCAACCTGAAAATAACTATGATTTTGTCCTGACTTAGTTCTTCAAAAAGTTGTGCAATATCTACAACATTCATTTTAATTATTTCATTTCTTACCTGTGCTAACTTGCCTTGCTCAATAAGTGGCATTAGCACATCTCTCATCAGCTATCCCTCCTTTTAATGCGCCTCCTTCCCTTTTAAAGTGACGGTTAGGAGTCTTGTTCCGATATTATTATTATTTTCTTTATTAGTATTAAGTATAGGCAAAGGATCGTAATCCATAACCATCACCACCTTTTATTTATATTTACCACAAAAAATATGAGACAACTGACTAACTCTGAATATATAACCGACCAAAATCATATTTAAAAGGAGTGTTGTCAAGTTGCCTCTTAAGCATTTTATAATAAATATTCATATATTACTGATTATAGAATATCACGAATTCAGGCAAAAAACAACCGAAACCAACAATACCCCTAAAGCATGAAAGGCCGCATAATATGACCTATTTTACTAAAACGATAAAGACAGCGATACACAGGGTATAACTACGGTAGGAAATATATAAACCACCTACACATAAAAAAACCGCCAAAGGGAATATGCCCCATGACGGTTGGCGATTGCGATAAGCAAACTTTGTAATTGTAAACAAACTCGTGTGTATGTTGACACCAATTATCTCTTTGAGAACTGAGGCGCTCTTCTTGCACCCTTGAGTCCATATTTCTTTCTTTCCTTCATTCTTGGGTCTCTTGTCAGGAATCCTGCTTTTTTCAAAACAGGCTTAAGCTCTTCGTCAGCCTTTAAAAGTGCTCTGGCAACACCATGGCGAATAGCACCGGCCTGGCCGGTAAATCCACCACCTGCAACCTTAGCTATTACATCAAACTTATCCAACGTATTGGTAAGGGTCAACGGCTGCTTTACAATTACCTTTAAGGTTTCCAATCCAAAATAATCATCAAGAGATCTGTCGTTAATAGTTATTTTTCCGTCTCCGGGAACCAACCAAACTCTGGCTACCGACTTCTTTCTTCTTCCTGTACCGTAATATTGTACTTTTGCCATATTTACTCCTCCTCTCTTTCTCTCTTATAGCTCCTGGGTCCATACTTCAGGTTTTTGAGCCTGATGTTGGTGTTCCGTACCCTTGTATACCCTTAGTCTTTTAAGAGCTTTTCTGCCAAGAGAATTATGAGGGAGCATGCCTTTTACCGCCAACATAAATGCTTTTTCAGGATTTTTGGCCATCATTTCCCTATAGCTTGTTTCTTTCAAGCCGCCCGGGTATCCCGAATGTCTTCTGTACATCTTCTGGTCCAGCTTTTTTCCTGTCAATACAACTTTATCCGCATTAAGCACAATCACATGGTCCCCGGTATCCACATGGGGCGTAAAAATAGGCTTGTGCTTTCCCCTAAGGATTTTTGCTACCTGTGAAGCCACTCTTCCAAGAGGTTTGCCTTCAGCATCTATGATGTACCATTTTCTTTGAACCTCATTGGGCTTTGCCATATAAGTACTCATCCTATACCTCCTAATTTTGCCGTTTTTCAATATATAATACCCAAATGTGTTTTATCGCCGTCCTGTTTTTACAAAGCTAGCTTTGACACGTATGTTATTGTAATACATATATTTTAGCCTGTCAAGGGATTTTTTTATAATTTTAATTTATCGCCATTATCCTCTCATTTTTACTATGATATGAGCATTTTGCTTCTTCTACATCCGGTGCCATTTTATTTTTATAACCCACAGGGTGAATATTGATTAAACAGATAGATTCGCTTATAATAATTTAGTAAAAAAGTCCGCCTAACACGAAAGGAAGGTATTATGAAACGTATACTCAGCTACTTACGCAGGGCTATTGAAGATTACCACATGATTGAAGAAGGGGACAGGATTGCCGTAGGGGTTTCCGGCGGTAAGGACAGCCTGACATTGCTCTTGGCATTAAAATCACTGCAACGGTTTTATCCCAAGAAATTTGAACCGGAAGCTATCACCCTTGACATGGGCCTTGAAGGCTTTGATACTTCTAATATTCAAAAGATGTGCGAGGAACTGGGGGTAAATTATACGGTAAAGCAAACAGGCATCGGTAAAATAGTTTTTGATATACGCAAAGAAACCAACCCATGTTCTTTATGCGCTAAACTGAGGCGTGGTGCATTGCACAACACCGCTTTGGAACTGGGATGCAATAAGGTAGCCTTAGGTCATCATAAGGATGATGTTATTGAAACCTTTTTTCTCAGCCTCTTTTTTGAAGGAAGAATAAGCTGTTTTTCCCCTGTTACCTATCTGGACCGCAAAAAAATCACCCTCATACGACCTATGATTTACATGCCTGAAAAGTTTATCAGAAGGGAAGCAGAAAAGCTTAATCTCCCCGTGGTTTTTAATCCATGTCCTGCAAACGGTAAAACAAAAAGGCAGTACATGAAGGAACTGATAAGGAATTTGGATAGGGAAAACCATGGACTAAAGGAAAGGGTCTTCGGGGCAATTCAACGTTCTTGCATCGACGGATGGAAAATAAATCAATAATTTGATACAATAAAGTCGACAATAATTTATTGGAGGAATCTATATGAAAGTACGAAAAGCAATCATACCTGCAGCAGGTTTGGGTACACGTTTCTTACCTGCTACGAAGGCACAACCCAAAGAAATGCTTCCTATTGTCGACAAGCCAACCATCCAGTATATTGTGGAAGAGGCCTGTGCTTCAGGCATAGAAGATATTATTATTGTAACGGGGAGAAGTAAAAGAGCTATTGAAGACCATTTTGATAAATCCTATGAATTGGAATCAGAACTAAAAAAAAGCGGGAAAGATGACCTGCTTGAATTGGTAGAAAACATTTCCAATATGGCAAATATACACTACATACGGCAAAAGGAACCCCGCGGGCTGGGCCATGCCATTTACTGTGCCAAATCTTTTATCGGAGATGAACCCTTTGCAGTATTGTTGGGCGATGACGTTGTGGATTCGGAGATTCCCTGCCTGAAACAACTTATCAATGTATTTGAAGAATACAATACCTCTATACTGGGTGTACAAAAGGTACCCTATGACCAGGTATCAAAATATGGAATAGTAAATTGCATTCACGTGGAGGACAGGGTGTATAAGGTAAAGGACCTTGTGGAAAAACCTGATATGGAATCTGCACCCTCTAATATTGCCATTCTCGGAAGATATATTATAACACCCAAAATTTTCAGATGTTTAGAAAATACCAAGCCGGGTGCCGGTGGAGAAATACAACTGACCGATGCGCTAAGAGAGCTTTCAAGCTATGAAGCAATGTACGCTTATGACTTCATTGGCCGGAGGTATGATGTAGGCAACCGCATGGGCTTTTTGGAAGCTACCGTAGAATTTGCATTGAAACGGGATGACCTAAGAGACGAATTTCTTGCATACCTAAAAAGAATAATAGGGAATTGATAGACACGGGCGGACTATCGGTCCGCCCTATGCATTGCATTATGCATTTATCATTGATATAACAGAGTTTTTGAATTGTTCTATTTTTTGCTGTGCCAATGATATACTGTCTTCTACCACAGAAAAATAAATTTTGATTTTAGGTTCGGTTCCGGAAGGCCGGATTACAAAGGAAGACTTATCCTCCAGCTCAAAAAACAATACATCCGATTTTGGTAAATGTATCTTTTCTTCTTTTTGTTCTGCAAAGTCATACCTTTTTCCTACTGCATAATCCCTTAATGCCACAACCTTTACTCCGTCAATATCCTGTGGAGGATTGCTGCGCAGCTTTCCCATAATTTTTTTCATTTTTTCCACGCCTTCTTTTCCTTCCAGCGTGATGGATTTAACGCTTTCCAAGTATGCGCCGTATTTACCATATAACTCCTGGAGCCCCTCAAAAAGGGACATGCCTCTGGACTTGTACCAGGCAGCCATTTCTGCAATAAGCATACACGCTACCACCGCATCCTTATCCCTTGCATAGGTGCCTGCCAGGTACCCATAACTTTCTTCAAAACCAAAAACATATTCTCTTCCGCTGTTGTCCTCTTCAAATTCTTTAATTTTTTCTGCAATGAATTTAAAACCGGTCAGCACTTCGATTAATTCCACGCCATAGTATCGGGCTATTTCCCTTACCATTTCGGTTGTCACAATGGTTTTAATGACAACCCCCTTTTCCGGGAGAGTGCCCTTTTCTTTTTTCTGGGAAAGGATGTATTCCGTCAAAAGAACCCCTACCTGATTACCCGAAAGATTAACATATTCCCCTTCTTTATTTTTCACCATAATCCCTACGCGGTCGCAATCAGGATCGGTACCAATGATTAAATCCACATTTTCCTTTTTTGCCATATCAACGGCAATATAAAAACCTTCCTTTTCCTCCGGGTTGGGTGATTTTACGGTAGGAAATGCCGGGTCGGGCAGCTCCTGCTCCTTCACCACAAGCACATGCTTAAGCCCAAGCCTGTCAAGTATCCTCCTGACCGGCTTATTCCCCGCCCCGTGGAACGGTGTATAGATAATCTTTAAATCATCTGCAATCCTCTTTACAATTTCAGGGTTTATGCTCTGTTGTTGCACATTATCAAGATACTTATTATCTATATCTTCACCTATGATTGTGATTAGACCCTGCCTTTTTGCCTCTTCTTCTTCCATGTATTTAACATCTTTAAAAATGTCAATGGAGCTGATAAAATCAAGTACCGCATTGGCGCTTTCCGGCGGCAGTTGCCCACCGTCTTCCCAGTATACCTTATAACCATTATACTTGGCAGGATTATGGCTGGCAGTAATCATAACACCTGCTATGGCATTAAGTTCCCTGACGGCAAAGGACAGCTCGGGCACCGGCCTAAGTTCATCAAATAAAAAGCTTTTTATACCGTTTGCAGCCAACACCTTTGCCGTCTCCACTGCAAATTCCCGGGACTTGTACCGTGAATCATAGGCAATAACCACTCCCCGCCTTACTGCCTCATATCCCCGACTTATGATATAGGCAGCCAATCCTTGCGTTGCTTTGCGCACCGTATATATGTTGATGCGATTGGTACCGGCACCTATGATTCCCCTCAATCCGGCAGTACCAAAGGAAAGATTCCTGTAAAACCTTTCTTCAATTTCCTGTTGATTATTTTCTATACCTATCAATTCCTGTTTTGTTTCCTCATCCACACAAGGACTATCCAACCAGTAATGATATTCTTTCATGTACTCCACTTTATTATCCTCCTATGGCACAAAAATTTTATTGCCGGAAAGACAGCAAAAATCCTTCCAGCAATTATCATTTATGGTATGTTTCATGGTTAATAATTTTAAACGAGCGGTATATCTGTTCAAGCAAAATCAAGCGCATGAGCTGATGAGGAAAAGTAAACTTGGAAAAGCTTAGCTTTAAATCAGCTCTTTTTTTTACCGCTTCGGACAGCCCCACTGATCCCCCAATTAGGAATTGGATAGTACTTTTCCCTTGTATTGTTATCTTCTCCATCATTTCTGCAAATTGTAGGGAATCCATCTGTTTTCCCTCTATGCACAGTGCAATCACATAGGCTTCATCTTTTACAAGGTTTAAGATTTGTTCTCCTTCTTTTATTCTTACCAATTCTTCTTCTTTTTCACTTGATTTTTGTGGAATTTTCTCGTCATTTACTTCATCAATATGTATTTTACAATACCTGGACAGTCTTTTAACATATTCTGCTATACCATCGGCCAGGTACTTTTCTTTAATTTTGCCTATCGCAGTAATTCGAATTGTTATCATTTCAAGCTCCCTTGCAATAAAAATTTTCCCACCTTATCCCTTTCTGCCACATCCAGGTGTACATCCTTACCTACAAGTATTCTTTTGCCTTGTAGCACATTGTATACAGTTTGATAAGCAAGTTGGGGAAAATTATTTTCCTTGCTTAAATGGCCAAGTATGAAATACCGCGTACCCTTTTCGGCAAGATGAGCAATCAGCTCTCCTGCCGCATCGTTGGATAAATGCCCCTTGTCCCCCAATATTCTTTGTTTAACAGGATAGGGATACGAGCAGCATTTTAACATCTCTATATCATGATTGGATTCAAGCAGTATTATATTACTTCCTTCCAGATTGGACACCAGCCCCTGGTTCACATGCCCTATATCCGTAGCAAGGGTTATCTTTACATTCCCTATTTCAAAATTAAATCCGACCGGTTCGGCTGCATCATGGGGCACTGGAAAAGCACGGATGGCAATATCCCCAATATGAAACTGCCGGTAAGTCTCGAAACATATCTTGTTATACGGCTTCACCTTACCAATGAGATTATCCATTGCCGTCCATGTACCGACATTGGCATATATTGGTATATCATACCGGCGGGACATGATTCCCACTCCATGTATATGGTCCCTATGCTCGTGGGTAACAAGAATTGCATCTATATCCGATGCATTTACTCCAATACTTGATAAGGATGAAGCAATTTGTTTTCCGCTTACACCGCAATCAATAAGTATATTTGTATTACCACTTGACAAATAAATCGCATTACCACTGCTTCCACTAAACAAAGAACAAAAAGTAATCATGCCTGTTCCTTTCTAATGGCCGGATTATTTGCCCTTGCTATTGACAGAAACCCTTTTTATTTCTGCCCCCAGGCTGGCTAATTTAAGTTCAAAGTTTTCATAGCCGCGATCGATATGCTCCAGTTGATATACCTCTGTCACTCCGTCTGCAATCAACCCGGCAATTACCATAGCAGCACCGCCCCGGAGGTCGGTTGCTTTTACCGGTGCACCGGATAACTTCTTTACACCTTCAACAACTGCTATCCTGCCTTCCACCTTAATATTTGCTCCCATTCGTTTCAGCTCTTCCACATATTGAAACCTGGAATCCCATACACCTTCGTTTACAATACTCGTGCCCTTTGCAACCGATAAAAGAACGGTTATGGGTGGCTGTAAGTCCGTAGGGAACCCGGGATACGGAAGCGTCTTAACATTAGCCTTAACAATATCCCCTGTTCTATATACCCTAATAGAATCATCATATTCTTCTACATTTACATTCATTTCAATCAGCTTTGCAGTGACGGATTCCAAATGCTTGGGTATTACATTTTTTATCAATACATCCCCTCCGGTGGCGGCAGCAGCAATCATAAAAGTTCCCGCCTCAATCTGGTCAGGGATTATTGAATATGTACCACCCGTAAGTCTTTCAACACCTATTACCTTTATTACATCCGTACCTGCTCCCTTTATATTTGCTCCCATAGCATTTAAAAAATTAGCTACGTCTACAATATGGGGTTCTCTTGCTGCATTTTCTATAATCGTAGTTCCTTTAGCCTTAACCGCGGCAAGCATCACATTAATGGTAGCACCTACGCTTACCACGTCCATGTACACCTGAGCCGCTTCCAGTTCTTCTGCAGAAGCATGGATTATCCCATGCTCTATCTCCACACTGGCTCCCAGTGCTTCAAATCCTTTTATATGTTGATCTATCGGGCGGTAGCCAAAATCGCATCCTCCTGGGAATGCAACTTCCGCCTTTTTAAAACGTCCAAGAAGTGCCCCCAGTAAATAATAAGATGCACGCATCTTTTTTACTCTTTCATAGGGGGCTGTATAACAATTAACCTTTGAGCAGTCAATTTCAATTGTATTTTTATTTATGTATTTAACTGTGGCTCCAAGTTCAACCAGCATATCCACAATAACAGTCACATCATGTATATCAGGAACATTTTCAACCCTGCAAACGCCTTCCACTAAAAGCGCAGCAGGAATAATAGCAACAACCGCATTTTTAGCACCGCTTACGGATACCTCACCTTGCAGCTTGTTACCTCCAGTAATTAAGAGTTTATCCAAGGTACGCACCTACCCTCGTTATAATCATCTTAAACATTATACCATTTCCTTTTTTATTTTAAAAGAAATTTTTAACTAAAAGGCAAGGGGTACATAGGATATGAAAAAACAAAAAAATTAATGGGCATACTACAGCTACACCCATTAATTTAAAATATAACGACCTGTGGTTGCTTCGTAATCATAATACTTCCCGTCATCGGTGGTAATCCTCCACACAGGGAAAGCAGAAGTTTCCCTTATATCCGTCTTGCTGCGGTCAACGCGATAACCTAAAGAGATACTTGTTATACTGATCACCTTATCCTTAGGCCTGTCTTCATTCCTCACAAAGTCTATCAATATCCCTGTAATCTGTCGGACCGAAAGGCTTTGTCCTGAAAACTCTTTTGGAACAATCAAATAGCCGCGCATGGATGTTATTCCTTTTGGGCCAAGTATGACGGACACATAATCCTCAAAAATTTGTTTTCCTCCAAACTGCTGGTAAAAGGTAACCGAATAAAGATCCTTTCCCAAAGTATAAACCTCTTTCAACACCATGTATTTTGTATTGAAATCCATCTTCTCCAAAATCTTTCGTACTTGGGATTCCACCGTTTCATTGTTAACAGGCTCCAACTGTTCAGAAGGCATTTCATCCGCATAATAAAATTCGCATCCATGCACTTCCAGTGTCTTACCGTCGCTGGAATAGTAGTATCCATTACCATCCTCTTTTTTATCATACCCCTCGCCCAATATTTTTTTAGCAAAAAGATCCGGATCCTGTTCACTGTTTTCCATTTGCAGTAGGGGTAAGTTTTCCATCTTGGTCGGTATAATACTTCTGTCGACGATAATACTATTTTTTTGAAGTATCTCCACCGTGTCTTCAAGGGTTTCGGAACGGATGGTTACGGATTCATACCTGGAAGTAATCAGGCTAATAACCAGAAATATATTAATACATAAAAACAGTATAATCATAATTGTTTTAACTTTTGACCAATTCATATCTTCACCCTCGGATCAGTTTTCAATTACAGGCAAATGATAGACCTTTTCTGAATCTTCAACCTTATAGGCCCATTTGGGATACAACAATCCTTTATTCCCGTCATCAACATAATTCAAATATAAATCCATCACTTTTATCGTATTAATTGATTTTGTATTATCTTGTTGTCTTTCAGCAGTATGATTATAAATACTGTCAAATATATAGGTCATGGAAACATCTATATCAACCGAATCCACCGTATCATAAATTCTCAGGTAGTGCCGGTACCTTTTTAAAATACCATTTACCATATCCACCTGAATTGCATCCACAGGGCTTTCATCCGATCCTTGTTGCCCCCTGTAAACTTCCACGGGATAGCCACCGCTTAAATAATTAAAATTAAACCGGTAGCTGCCCAGTTTATTTGGGTCTGCATTTACCGAAGAAATATAAAAATCCTGCTCGCTTCCTATTATTCCATGAATAAATTCAACAGCAGCTTCCATGGAATCGCGCAGTGAAACTGTTCCTCCGCTGCCCGATGAATGACCGGGTACCAGCCTGAGGCCTTTTCCTTCTTTAACCGCATCGTATTCAATCCAGCCATCGGGATGAATTTTAAGATTGCTGTCATTTTCTGCATATTCTATAGTATTGTCCATGCTTGTGTATTTACGAAGCGTATTATGGCTGTAGCCAAAGGACTCTAATATATTGCGTATATCATACTCCGATTGAATGGGGTTAATACTTCTTACAACATACATCTTTTGGCTTTGCATTGGGATAAGCACATTGGAATCCACTGTCACCCTTGTGTACTTATTAGGCTTATCAAGAGGTATTTCAAAGGAAAAACGGTAACGCCTGTTGTCAGCCGGACGAAACCTGTCAATAAGCTGTACCAGATTCTCACGGTCATACCGAAGGCTGTATTTACCCACTATGCCCTCATCATCATTTTTTATATAAAATACAATATCATTTGATACACCATCTTCAGGAACTAAAACAACTTCTCCTATGTTTTTTATATAACCGGACAAATGGGTATCCCTGACCCCGTACAATTCCCCTAATATTTTAGTTGCGTACGCAACATCATAGTCAAAATAAAAGGACTTCTTTTTTAGCACATTTTGCCATTCCTCCAGTGGCAAAGATTGATACCGTACTTCCTGCTCTCCCCTTATAAGCGCTTCCAGGGCTCTTGAAACTTCCTTTGAAAACTTTTCATACTCTGTTTCACCCTTTACATATATGGTCCGGGAATCTCCATAATTTACAATAATTTTTTGCGGGAAATAAAAATGGTAATCCACTTGGAGGCTATTCCTGGGCTGCTGCGGAAACCAGGAGGGAACCCATTGGGAAATGCTGAAATTTTTCCACTTAACAAAAAAATTATAGTCATCCGACCATAATTCTTCATTTGCCCATATATAAAAAGTAAGAATTATACTACTTATAATCAGGGACAACAGCAGCAGGGTTTTTGTTTTTTCTTTATTCACAAATACCGTCTCCCGTTATTATTTCTTAAAACTGTTCATAAAGTCCTTAATCTCGCTAAAACCAATGGATAAATCTTTTATAAAGGCTATGAATCCTTTCTTAAATGTAACATTTATCTTTTCCACCTGATAATTGCTGGCGCCATCTTCAGCCCGCAGGGCAAACCAGTTATTTCCTTCTGCTAACTGAACCTCTCCTAGGAAAAGCCCGGAAGGTCCGATTTTCCATTCCATCAGCTTTTTTTCTCCATCCTTAGTGACGATGTACAGTTTTTTGTAAACATTATCCGTACTGTTGTACAGGTACAATGTAACTGTTACCCCTTCTTGGCCCGAACCGGAAATAACGTAGTTTTTTTCAAAAACCGTTATCTCTTCGCCGGTGTTGTTGTTGAGTATAATTAAATCCGTTGCATTACCCATGTCATTTACACTCATTATTTCAGGAGCAGCAAATGCGGTACCGGCAACAGACATTATAAACATCGCCAAAATTAATGCAATAAACCGCTTCATACTTTTCACCCCATGATAAACTATTTACGTTATTATTATATATGAAACATGTTACAATTTGTTTACATGCAAATTACGTTCCATTTACATTCAATTCTTTTTTTTCCAGGGGTAAACGTATAACAACCTCTGTTCCCTTATCCTGCTCACTGTCTATAGAAATAGTGCCCCCATGAGCAGTTATGATTTCCTTTGCAATAGCGAGCCCCAACCCGGTTCCGCCCTGTTCCCGGGAGCGCGCCTTATCAACCCGGTAGAACCTTTCAAAAATCCTGGGTATATCCTCTTTGGGGATACCGATTCCATTATCTTTTATCTTAATATACACCTCATTGTTAATACGCCCCGCATATACAACAATTTTTCCGCCTTCCGGCGTGTACTTTATTGCATTGGAAAGGATATTCTTAAGCACCTGCTCAATCCTGTCCCGGTCAGCAAAAATTTCCGGTATTTCGCCGGTCGGGCTAAAGGATAATTCATGTCCCCGTTCCCTGGCGTTTAGCATTAACTTTTGCAACACTTCTTCTATAAGGTCTTTAAGGTTAAAATGCGTTTTATTCCATTGGGTTTGTTTATGATCCAGTTTAGATAATATAAGCAAGTCTTTGACCAGCCTTGTCATCCTGTCCGACTCATTATTTATGACACGCAGGAAGTTTTCGGCCGTTTCCGGGTCCTCCAATGCCCCTGCAAGAAGGGTTTCTGCATAACTTTTAATTGTCGTAAGGGGTGTGCGCAGTTCATGGGATACATTAGCAACGAACTCGCGGCGGGCCATATCAAGCTTTTGTTGTTCCGTAACATCCTGGAGCACCACTACCACTCCACCGGCCTTTTCCTTTTCTATCTTAGAGGTTGCAAAAAAAGCCTTTAAATGGCGCCCGTTGTAGTTTATCTCTTTCTCTAAGGTTTTCCAGTTTTCAAGATATAAAAGCTGCTCCAGGGATACTTCTAGGTTAATTTCTTTAAACAGTTCATCAAAGGTTAATGATTCTATATCCTCAATGCCCAGCATTTTTTTGGATGCCGGATTGGCATGAATCACATTTCCTTCCGTATTAAACGCCATAACACCATCGGTCATGTGTAATAATATTGTTTCTATCTTATTTTTTTCAGTGGCAATTTCATCAAGGGTTCTTTTCAGCTCAGAAGACATGTAATTGAAGGAAGCCGTCAGTTTTCCTATTTCATCATCCGACTTCACTTTGATTTCCTGATCAAACTGACCCATTGCCAGCTTTTCCGCCCTTTGTGTAAGGCTTGCGATGGGCGTAGTAATGGTGCTGGAAAGGAAAAAACCCAATACTACTGATATTACCAGGCCAAAGAGAAGCGCCTGAAGTATGATACTGAACAGTTCCGCAGTAATTTCTTTTAGCTCTGTTTTTTCATCCCTTATGTATATGATGTATTGGGTCTGCCCATCCTTCACAATAGGTACGGCATAATCCATATAGGGACGGTCCTTGCGCACCTCGGTTCCTTTCCGTCCATTGATTGCTGCAATTATATTTTCCGAATTTTCCAGCGTATCTGCCATTTCAAGATTGGATGAAGCAATCACACCGCCTAACCCATTTAAAATAAAATAATTTCTATAGGAATCAATACCAAGACGTCCTATATATATTTTAAGCTTTTCCTCCAATTGCTGTGCATTAACGGCATCGGGTTCAAAATCCACATGTTCAAATACGGAATCCATCTGGGCTTTAAAATCCTTTTGATAAAAGTTCACGATACTTTTTGACAAGAAAGTTCCTACAACAATTATTACAGCAACTACAAGAAGCAAAAACATTGTTACAAGTTTCCATTGAATACTCCTAAACATTGTAAAACCACCCTTAATATTTACCTTGCACACCCCTTTTCACGAGTTTGGCAAGGATTACTCTACCTGGTTATTGAAATAATAACCTACCCCTCTCTTGGTTACTATATACTGGGGACTACTGGGATTATCCTCTATCTTTTCCCTTAGCCTACGTATAGTTACATCCACCGTGCGCACATCGCCATAGTATTCATAACCCCATACCTTTTCCAGTAAATTTTCCCTTGAAAAAATCTTCATTGGCTTTGTGGCCAGAAATTTTAACAACTCAAATTCCCTGAGCGTCAGGTCCAATACCTTGCCTTCCTTCATTACTTCATAACGCTCCAGGTTAATAGATAATTTGCCAAATTTAATTACATCACCGGTTAAAGAATTACTTACGGCTTCAGAATTGCTTCTTCTAAGATTTGCTTTTACCCTTGCCATCAATTCCCTTACACTAAAGGGCTTGGTAATATAATCATCCGCACCCAGCTCTAATCCCAGCACCTTATCCACTTCTTCTTCACGGGCAGTCAACATCAGGATGGGAGTGGAAATTTTTTCTCTCAGTTTTTTGCAAACGGCAAAGCCATCCATCTTAGGCAGCATTACATCCAATAATATAATATCGGGATTTTCATCCAACGCCTTTTTTATCGCTTCCTCACCATCAAAGGCCTCTATCACCGTATAGCCTTCCTTTTTCAGGTTAAACTTCAAAATATCCACAATAGGCTTTTCATCATCAACAACCAATACCTTTATGCTCACATAAACCTTCCTTTCAGATTTTTTAATACGGCAACGGTATATAAAGAGGCATAATCAATTTGTTTGATTATGCCTTATATAAAATATTATAACATATTTTCAATGTAAATTGGGCAATACCCATCCATATTTTTATTTCAGATAATCCAAAGGATTCTGGGGCACACCATTTTTCCTTACTTCAAAATGCAAGTGCGGGCCTGTACTCCGTCCTGTACTGCCTACCTTTGCAATGACTTCTCCCTTTGCTACCCTATCGCCAACCTTTACAAGGATTTTGCTGCAATGACCGTAATAAGTAACATATTCGTTATCATGATGAATTTTTACCAGCAAACCATAACTGCCCTGACGTCCTGCAAATATAACCTTACCTCCATCAGCTGCATAAATCGGGTCCCCTGTATTGGCGGCTATGTCAATCCCGTTATGCATTTCCCTGCCCCTCCATCCATAACGGGAGGTAAGCACTCCATAAATAGGCCTTCTAAACTCTCCGGTACCATGTTTGGGTGGCAAAGGCTTTGTTCCCACCCTTTCCGTTTGAGCCTTAGGTTCCGAAAGAACTACAGTTGTAAGGATATCCTTACCTTCCTCTATACCATTTATACGTATAATCTCTGCTTCAACCTTTTGTTCTCCCTTAACCCCTTCCTCTACTACGACTCTTCTCCCCTGGTACATACTATCATCTTTTATCTCCTTTACTTCATAAGGTATTTCTTCGTTATATACAACCTTTTCCCTGGTCTCAATGCTTAAAACCGGCTGGGGTACGGATAAATTTATCACCTGACCGGGGTGTATATTTTCTGTAAGCCCGGGGTTAATCCGCAGTATTTCATCCACGGAAATCTTGTAAGCTATTGCTATATCCCACAAGGTATCCTTTTCCTTAATTGTATAGGTCTTTACTTCTTCTTTCAGTGCGGAAAGGTTATTAAATACCTCCTGCTTATCCTGTATTTCTCCTACTTTTACAAACATTTTTTCAATTTTAACATCCTGGGCAAAGCCAACCTTTACGTTAGGATTATCAGAAATATATGGCTTTTTAAGCTCTTCTAAAACCGACTTGGCAGTTTCTTCATCTTTTAGTATACCTGCCGGCACACCATCTATTAAAATGGCATATGCACCTACCGAAACATCCACCATTGATTTCAGTCTGTCTTTTAATTCCTCAGGATCGGTAAACTGCTCATCAGTGGCCCTTGTTTCTACAAATTCCGGCGACCTGTCAAACACTACCTCCTTGTCACCTAAGAGCTTGCTTATCTCTTTCTTTGCTTCTTGCATACATTGTTTAAATACCTGTTCATCGGTTACAATCCCAAGGGATTTACCATTATAAAAGACTTCCACTGCCGGTTGATAGCGGTCGGTTTTTACAGCTGCAACAACTGCGGTAAACACCATTAGAAACATAACCGCAACCATGGCTGCTTTTTTGCCCAAAGAATAAAACCACAACTTATTCCCTATAATTTTGCCCCTTATTCCTATAAATTTCCCCTTTATCCCTATAATTTTCCTCTTTATTCCTATAATTTGAGGCTTTATAGAGGGGTTCTTAATTACATGTGGCTTTATATTTAAATTTGTCATTTTTGCCTTTGGTACCGCAATACAAATCCTGCTGGAGGAAGTTCGCTTTCTTTTATCAGCCCTATGGTATTCCTCCATATAAGCATTACTCCTGGTGTTGTTAGACCCATCCATTTCTTTTATACCCTCCAGTCTCTTTCGTATTAAATGCTATTACTGATAAACCATACACCATTATAGTGTATCCTTCCTTTTATTAAAAAAGTATTACATATTTATTACAAAATTATAATTCTACATTAAAACAAAAATTCCTTCTTTATTTAAAAATTTTTAATAATTATTTAAAATATTTGCCGCATTCTTTCCTGCTATTCTTACTGCAAGGTTTATAAAATCTGCTATCCTTGCATTTTTATACTTGTATTTTTCAAAATACTTTCTAAGCAAAGTAAAATACTTCTTATCCCCTATGGCATTTCGCAGCTTTTCATGCACCATAGCCCCATTGCTGTAAATAACAACAGAATACTTCCTCCAGTCGTCAAATTCATATAATGAATTGTAAATTATATCATCGGTATTTACATATTCTTCATACAGCTCAATGTTTCTGATTATATAAGATTGCATAATTTCTTTCTTTCGTTCCGCCCCATAGTTGTATTCAAAATACAGCAACGTGGAATACTCCGTAAGCCCTTCATCCAACCACGGCTCATTAATCTCATCATTGCCCACCAAACCATACCACCACTGATGGGCAACCTCATGGGCTATCAGGTATTCTAACCACAGTTCATCATCTTTATAAGCAGTGCTGTCAATTTGTACTATTTGTGGGTATTCCATACCTCCCACATAAAAATCCGATTCTGCAATAGTGAGCACTTCATAAGGGTACTTACCAAACAGTTCATTAAATGTCAGCAATGCCTTTGTAGCAAAGATCAGTGCTTTTTCCCCGCCTCCGGAAAAACTGCAGCTTTTTATGGTGGTATCCGCTACCCTGTTTTCTATCTGTTCATAATTTTCCGATGCAAACAGGGCAAAATCCCTGACCTTGTCTGCCCTGACAATATAAGTGCAGAAGCCGTCCTCGTACCGGGTATCCATAAGCTGTCCCGTATGGGCTACTTTGTATCTGTCAGGCATTGTGATGCTCACCTCATAATCGGACACTTCGCTGTAAAAAGGGTCCCCTATAAGGTAGTAGGGGTCCTTGTTCCAGCCTTTTTCATCATACACGCAAAGTATGGGATACCAGTTTGCAATATTTATGCTGTTTTCACCATACCCAAACCGTCCAATACAATGGGGAAGTTTAACCTTAAAACGTATAAATACCTCTGCCGTCTCTCCTGGTTTAATACCCTTTTGCATTTCCACCCTCAACAGGGTCTCAGTTTCACCTTCCGTTTCGTATTTTGAATTGCGACCGCTTACTTTTACTTCTTGTATTTCAATGTATCCCTCAGAAAAGCCTTTGGGATATGCAATTGAAAGTTCATCCTTTAAAACAGGTACGGTTTCTTCTTTTTTAAACGCATTGGGATACAGGTGAAAGTACAGTTCGTTCAGGACTTCTTTTTCCCTGTTTGTATATTTAAGCTGTTGGCTGCAATCCAGTATTTTATCACTATCATTTAGATGTATATTAATAATATATGTATTATGTCTACCATCGGTCCAATATTTTACAGGATATATGAGTATTATTGAGGTTAAAATAGCTGATATTAAAAGAATAACAGTCCATGTAATCCTATGCCTTATGCCGTTCATGCTTTGAGGCCCCCCTTATTAAACAAAAAAGCCTATCCCTAATGGATAGACTTTTATACTACTCTATAATAATATTATATTTATATGTACGGCAAAGCAGAACAACAAGGCACGAATATACGTTTTATCTGCCGGAGGTCACCACAATACTTGAAGCTTCTATCACTCCCCCGCTGGACTTGCCTACAATGGTTATAATATCTCCCGTTTTAATATCCTTAAGAGATAAGACTGAAGAATCCCTGCTGGATATTATCCTGGTGTTGCTGTTTACAAATACCTGGTAGGGTGAAATTTCTCCCGTAACCGCATTAATCATGGAAACATTCATGAAATTAAACTCATTGTGTACCGACTGAACAATTCCTGTCATTGTCTGCGCCAAGGTCTGTACATCAGCCTTTATCCGGATAATGGTTTTACCTTTTACAGTCAGCTCAACGGGGCATCCCAGGCGCAAATCGTAAATCTGCCCCGGTTTATCATCAACTATGATAACCGCTCCCTCCGAAAGATAATATTGGGTAACAGTATTACCTTTTCTTATCTTTACAGAAGGGGTTGCTGAGATAACTATTTCTTCAATTTCTCCCGATACTACCGTACTGTCGCCGGTTTCTTCCTTTGTCGCGGACAAGCCTTCCACCATATGCAATTCGGAAGATAAAACAGTTATCTGAACTTTCATATTCGGCGAAAAATCTGACAGTTTTGCCTGTTTCCCATCCAGCCGCAATATGGTCTGCTCATTTACCGTATATACCTGGGTCTGATTTTTCGAGTCACGGACGGTGATTTTACCCGTGCTTTCGCTTACGGAAACTATGTTTCCCTGTATAATACTTTCCATTGTTTCTTTTTTATTCAACACCCTATAGAGCATAACCGCCATTTGCGCCCTGCTAACATCCATCAAAGGACCAAACTCAGTATTGGATATGCCCGTCATTATACCCTGGTTGCTTACATACCATACATAAGGTTGAGCATAGGAAGGAATGCTGGACACATCCTTGTAAGACAGCACGGTCATAAGCTTCCGCTTTACCTCTTCTTCCTGTCCCATTGCTTTTGTAAACAATATGGCGGCTTCATAACGCTTTAAAGGTGTATTGATTACCTTTTCAGAAAGATATGTATCCAGCTCACTCTTTTGAAGTATGTTCTTGTATAACAGATAGGATATTTCTTTTTTATAAATGGTATTATACTGCTCAAGATCCGCAGCGTAAGCCTCCTGTGCTAACTTTACATAATCTTTATTTGCTTCTCCATTAACCCCCGCAATCCTCGCAAGCAATATAAGCGACTGTAGCTTTGTAACCGGCTTGGAAGGACCAAATGTTCCATCATCATAGCCGGCAATATACCCTTTACTGGTCATTTCTTCAATTATAGGTTTTGCCCAACTCCATTTTTCATCTTGAATATCAGGGAATGTAACTGCCAGCGCTTGGAATCCAAAGGAAAACAATAGTACCAATACCACGGATAAGAGTACACTTTTTTTAAACATGGAACTTCCCCTCCTTAGTTTTTGGATTAAGTCCACTGCAATACATAACATTATATATACACCGTATTTTTATTATAGCATTACGGTATTTGTATTGCAATGAAATGCACTATATTGGTTGTACATTATATATCTATTCCTCTGCACTGGAATCGATGACCACCCTTAGCAAAATTTATCCCTTGATATAATATGCCGAGTACGTTACAATAATGCGTGTAGTTAACATAATACTTTGTTTCTGGTGTCTTTTTTCTTAGCCTCCAATATTTCGTTACAGCTATAGTTGCTGTAAAAGACATTACAGAAACATTAAGCGACGTTTACGATTATGTAACATTTATGACAACTTGTTATGTTTATGTTATTATGTTAACAACTAGTTAATTGCTACTACCACTTAGGGCTTTAGAAGGAGGTGAGACACTATTGCTCAGTCATAAAGTGTCACGCACTAAAGAAGGCAGTATTTGTAACCAAATACAATTAGTTAGTAAAAAAGTAAAAAATCAAAATAATAAGGGGGTACTTTCAATGGTGAAAACAAGAAAGTTTTTTGCTATGGCAATCGTGTTCAGCATGATTCTGACTCTGTTTGCAGGCATAGCAACTGTATCAGCAGCTGATGCTCCTGATTACAGCAGTTCAATGGAAAGAATGAAAAAGTTTAATGTAATTATAGGTGATCCGGACGGTCAATTGAGACCGGAAGCAGACGTTCTAAGATCCGAGTTCCTAACAATCCTTGTTAGAGCATTGGGTTATGAAGACGCTGCTAGCGCTGCAAAAGGTGTTACCAGGTTTACAGACGTTCCTGCAGAGCACTGGGCTTCCGGATACATCAATGTAGCAGTAAGCCTTGGTATTACTGTAGGTACAACGGAAACAACCTTCTCACCTGACGATAAGGTTGAATTGATTGAAGCTATTGCAATGATTGAAAGAGCAATGGGTTATGAAGTTGTAGCACAGGAAAAGGGTGGATACCCTGTAGGACATCTTGTAGTTGCAAAGGATAAGAACCTTGGATTGAACCTGATGGATGGTGTAACCCAAAGCCCGGTTCTTCCGGCTTCAAGAGGTCTTGTAGCTAAATTATTTGATAATGGCTTGGCAGCACCTTTCTATGAAATTGATTCATACAGCAATGGTGTTCCAACCTACAAACAAAACAAAAACGTTACCTTCCTTTCAAAGCTTGGATTTGAGAAGCTTCAAATAGTTGACGGCGAAGATTCCTTCATCCTGGCTATGACTCCTAACTATGGAGCAGATGAAAACAAGGTAAAATTGCTTTCTATAACAAATAGAAATGCCGGAGAAACCGGACTTGTTGAAAAGGAATTAAACGGCAACTTTGATCTTGACTCTTTCATGGGTAAGCGTATTGAAGCATATGTAGACGGAGACGGCAAAATTATTGATATTCAGCTTGCAGAAGCAGATAAGACCACAGAAGTAGTAGCTGTTGAAATTTCAAAAGACGGAAACAAGATAAAGATTAAGGACGAAGAAGGTACTGAAACCAAGTATGAAGTACAAAAGGGACTTCTTCCTTATGTAGCTAACTGGACATTTGGTGTTGCAGAAAACGCTAATGCCTTTGATAATAACGGCGCCTTTGGAGACAATACAGGCCTAATTGAGGCAAGAGCCGTAATTTACGATGGTAAGGTTGACTTTGTATACGGATATAGGTATGATGATCCTGGATTAGTATCCCAGGTGGTAAACAATACCGTTACCGGAGCACAAAGAATTGTAACCGGAGCCGGAACTTACCACATCAACAAGGATAAGGACAACAAAGCAAAATTCGTTGAAATCATTAAGAACGGCGAAGCCGTTGAATTAAATGATATTAAAGAGAACGAAGATATCGCTTATGTAGCTGCACAAAATGAAGCTTCAGCCGATAATGCAAAGGACAACAGAATAAGAATTCTTGTTGTTAACGATACCGTAACCGGTGAATTAAAAGGTATAACTTATGATAAAAATGATGCTGAAAAGATGACAAAGGTAAGAATTGATTCAACAAGCTATGATGTATATGCTCCTACTAAGTTTGACAAAGTAAAAGTAGGCGATACTGTATTAGCAAGATTGACAAAGGACGGAAAGGTTCTTGAATTAGAATTTGAAGACGGTTCAGTAGAAAAGGATTATGCAATTATCCTTTACAAGTGGACTGAAAAGGATTCAAAGACTCAGAAGAACATTAATAACGTGACACTTCTGACATCTGACGGCGACGAAATAGACTACAAGATTGAAAAGGATAGCAATGCTGACAAAGAATTTGCAAACTTCACAAAGGGTAATTTGATCAAATATGAATTGAATTCTGACAACAAAATAGTTAAAATGGAACATGCTACGGCTGCAAACGCTAACGACGTTGCTGATTCCGAAAAGAAGAGAGTAGCAGGAATGGTTGCAGATTCAGACATAATTCTGTTCAATATATCTGACTACAATGCAGAAGACGATACTAAAGAAGTTGAAGCAAACATTGTAACATGGAATAACTTGAAAGATAAGACAACCGTTGCAGAATACTTTGCTGAGGACGGTTATGTAGTAGCCGCCAAGCTTGAAGGTGCTGCAAGTGATGTAAGATATGGTGTAATTACTGACAGATATACAATTAAGGACGGAAAAGCACACCTTGCCCTTATCACAGCAGACGGCGTTGTTGAATACGATTCAAAGGATGCTGTAAGTGCTGAATATGGAATCGGTAGCTTCGTTGCCTTCTCAGTTGATGCTAACAACAAGATAATCATTGATGCTGAAGAAACCAATAAGATCGATGTTCTTGAAGCTACAGTTGACGGCAAAACAATAAATGTATTCGATATTGAATCCGTTGACTCAGCTAACATTAAAGTAAACGGTACTCCTTACGGATTTGCTGATGAAGTAGTTGTATACTACAACGAAAACCTGGATGCAACAGAAGACTTCGAAGAAATGTCTGTTGAAGACCTCTACAAGTTCATGCAAGTACAGGTAAGATTCAACAGCGAGGGAGATGTAATAGGAGTTGCAGTAAGCAGCAAATAACTAAGGCTCTTACAAAAAAAGGATGGGTAATTTACCCATCCTTTTTTCTTTTCCGCTTTGCTATATCTAATTGGCAGCCGAAAGATTAGCACCGCCCACAGATGTCCCATAGGTTGAAGCTAAGTCCAAATCAAGCTTTGCACTGATATAATTATATAAAGCTGTCTTTTTCTTATTGCTTGCATCCATCAATTCAAGCTCGCTGTCCATCATATCAATGTAAGAAATCATTCCTAACTCGTATTTTAATTTATCAATTCTGTGCTTCTCCACAACCCTTTGATAATCCAAATCAGCTAAATTATATGCGTCCCTTAACAGTTCCAGGTTCTTTACACTGGCTTCAATCTCATTCTTTATATCCTTTATTTTTGCCTCCACGTCCTTCTGAATTGTTTCAAGGGCTATTACCTCTAATTTATATGTAGAGGACGCTTTTGAATAATAAGAACCATATACATCTACTTTTAATTTTTGCAGTTCTTCCGCATTCTTAAGCTGCTTTAAATCCAGCCTCTTTTCAAGAGCTTTTTCTATTACTTCATCTGCATTTAAACCATCCTCATCATTCATTGTAAAATTGTCAGTGAATACAAGCTCATAATCATCGGGCAGATTCATTGCTCTTTTCAGATCTTTTACAATATTGTTTTCTTTTTCTTTAATATCAACCAATTGATTATTTAATTGCTCCAATTGATTTTTTAAGTTCTTTAACTCCAAATCCGTTGCCATGTTAAGCTTATACCTTAACTGGGTTATTTCCATAAGCTTGTTCAGCTTCTCCTGCATCTTTTCCATGTATGCCCTGTTATTTCTAACCTGGAGCACCGCTATGTAACCCTTGGTAATATTCAGGGACAAGGTTTGTTTTATTTGCTCCCTTCGTTCCAAAAGCATATCGTATTCGTTTTGCACCATTTTAAGGTTATAGCCTCTCCTTACCAGGCCAATGCTCGCCTGGGTTTCAATGCTTTGCACCGGACCGACACGGCCAATAGTTAACCTTGCCATTTCCATTGCATCTTCTTTTGCCTTTTCCGCATCCCTCAGGTTAATCTGTATTGATTTAATATTAGCATCTAACTTCTGCAAATTTTCATTGTGTTCCCACGCATAAGCTATCATGTCATCCAATGAGTTGATTTGCTTTTGCCCTGTAACATCTTCTGCTGCAAAACTAACTGGGCTTATTAATACCAACATTACAACCGCCAGTAATAATGAAATAGTTTTTTTAATCATTTTTTCACCCCGATCTATGT